>NZ_JAHTMS010000020.1:0-31150 GCF_019200965.1 Rahnella sp. PD12R
TTATCCGGTTGCCGCTGTTTTTAATCTTTCCGACCCGGTCACTTCGTGATGTTGTTCACGTTGTTCCCTGTCGATGGAGCGGCATTATAGGGAGTTCTCAGCAGGCCGCAAGGGCTAATTTTAAGAAAAAATACCGTTTGCTGCATTACACAGCAAACACACCGCTTATACCGTGTTTTGCACAGATTTATCCACAGATGCGCAGGAATCTCAAATTTTGCGAGCGTCGCGCAATCGTTTTCGCTACAATTTCGCGCGTCAGTTTTCGACACCTGTTACCGGTGATAAATGAAAAGTAAGTAGCCAGAGGGGAGTTATCTGAGCTCAATCCCGCGTTTTTCTGCAAATTGCTCTATATAGAGAGAAGAAAACGCTCATTGAATTCCGATAACGCTCTTTATTGCGACTCCAAAGCCAAGGATATAAACCACCATGCAACAATCTCGTCCAATCCGCCGCGCCCTGCTCAGTGTTTCTGATAAAGCCGGTATCGTAGAATTCGCCCAGGCTCTTTCTTCGCGTGGCGTTGAATTACTTTCCACTGGCGGCACCGCCAGCCTGTTGGCAAAAGCCGGTCTGCCAGTCACAGAAGTGTCTGACTACACGGGTTTCCCGGAAATGATGGATGGACGCGTCAAAACCCTGCACCCGAAAGTTCACGGTGGGATCCTCGGCCGTCGCGGGAAAGATGATGAAATTATGGCGCAGCACGCGATCGCGCCAATCGACATGGTGGTCGTGAACCTTTATCCATTCGCGCAAACCGTCGCACGCCCGGATTGCTCACTGGAAGATGCGGTAGAAAACATTGATATCGGCGGCCCGACCATGGTTCGCTCGGCGGCGAAGAACCACAAAGACGTAGCGATCGTGGTGAAGAGCAGTGACTACGCTTCTATTATTGAAGAGATGGATGCCAACAGCAGCTCACTGACGCTGGCAACCCGTTTCAATCTGGCGATTAAAGCTTTCGAGCACACCGCGTCTTATGACGGAATGATTGCCAACTACTTCGGTACCATGGTTCCGGCTTATCACGGCGATACCGAATCCGCGTCTGGTCAGTTCCCGCGTACCCTGAATCTTAGCTATATAAAGAAACAAGATATGCGTTATGGCGAGAACAGCCATCAGAACGCCGCCTTCTATATAGAAGAAAGCGTCAGCGAAGCTTCCGTTGCGACCTCGACCCAACTTCAAGGCAAAGCCCTTTCCTATAACAACATTGCAGATACCGATGCGGCACTGGAATGTGTGAAGGAATTTGCAGAGCCTGCGTGTGTCATCGTCAAACACGCGAACCCTTGCGGCGTTGCCATCGGCGACAATATTCTGGCTGCTTACGAACGAGCTTATCAGACTGACCCGACTTCTGCCTTTGGCGGCATTATTGCCTTCAACCGCGAGCTTGATGCTGAAACCGCGAAAGCGATCATCAGCCGCCAGTTTGTGGAGGTGATCATAGCCCCGTCAGTCAGCCCTGAAGCGCTGACCCTGACTGCGGAAAAACAAAACGTCCGCGTTCTGACATGCGGCCAATGGCAAGGGCGCCAGAAAGCGCTGGACTTCAAACGTGTTAATGGCGGCCTGCTGGTTCAGGATCGTGATTTGGGCATGGTTGATGCCGGTGACCTGCGCGTTGTTTCCCAGCGCCAGCCAACTGAGCAGGAACTGACTGATGCACTGTTCTGCTGGAAAGTCGCTAAGTTCGTTAAATCCAACGCTATTGTTTATGCACGCGACAAAATGACTATCGGTATTGGCGCAGGCCAGATGAGCCGCGTTTACTCTGCGAAAATCGCAGGGATTAAAGCCGCTGACGAAGGGCTGGAAGTCGCAGGCTCCGTGATGGCATCCGATGCCTTCTTCCCGTTCCGCGACGGTATTGATGCAGCCGCTGCGGTAGGCATTACCTGTGTGATTCAGCCAGGCGGTTCAATCCGTGATGACGAAGTTATCGCGGCCGCAAACGAACACGGTATTGCAATGCTGTTTACCGACATGCGCCATTTCCGTCATTAATTTTATTTTAGCGGGTGCGATGCGCCCGCTCACCCGGAGTCCTCGAATGAATATCTTAATTATCGGTAACGGCGGGCGTGAACATGCACTGGCATGGAAGGCATCGCAATCTCCTCTGGCGGACAAAGTTTTTGTCGCCCCCGGAAACGCCGGTACCGCACTGGAACCTCTGCTGGAGAATGTCGATATCGCTGCAACGGATATTGCGGGTTTGCTGGCATTCGCCAAAAGCAATGATATCGGCCTGACGATTGTCGGCCCGGAAGCCCCGCTGGTGATTGGCGTGGTCGACGCATTCCGCGCTGCGGGTCTGAAAATTTTTGGCCCGACGCAGGAAGCGGCGCAGCTGGAAGGCTCAAAAGCTTTCACCAAGGATTTCCTCGCTCGCCACAATATTCCAAGCGCGGATTACCAGAACTTCACCGAAATCGAACCAGCACTGGCTTATCTGCGCAGCAAAGGCGCGCCGATCGTCATTAAAGCTGACGGACTGGCTGCAGGCAAAGGTGTCATCGTGGCGATGACATTGAAAGAAGCAGAAGATGCAGTCCACGATATGCTGGCAGGAAATGCGTTTGGCGACGCTGGCCACCGTATCGTTATCGAAGAATTCCTGGATGGCGAAGAGGCGAGCTTCATCGTGATGGTTGACGGCACGAACGTTCTGCCAATGGCAACCAGTCAGGATCACAAACGTGTTGGCGATGGCGACAGCGGCCCGAACACCGGCGGTATGGGCGCTTATTCCCCGGCACCGGTTGTGACGGATGAAATTCATCAGCGCGTTATGGATCAGGTGATCTGGCCAACCGTGCACGGCATGGCGGCTGAGAATAATACTTACACCGGCTTCCTTTATGCAGGTTTGATGATTTCCGCAGACGGCCAGCCGAAAGTGATCGAATTTAACTGCCGCTTCGGAGATCCGGAAACTCAGCCAATCATGTTGCGTCTGCGCTCGGATCTGGTCGATCTTTGTCTGGCCGGTGCGGAAGGTCGTCTGGGCGAAAAAACGTCTGAGTGGGATCCGCGTCCTTCCCTGGGCGTTGTGATTGCCGCCGGCGGTTATCCTGCCGATTACAAAACCGGTGATGTGATCCACGGTTTACCGCTGGAAGAAGTCCCGGACGGCAAAGTCTTCCAGGCCGGAACCCGTTTGCAAGATGAACGCGTGGTGACAAATGGCGGACGCGTACTCTGTGTGACGGCGCTGGGCAAAACCGTCGAAGCCGCTCAGCAACGTGCTTATGATTTAGCAAAAGATATTCATTGGGAAGGTAGCTTCTGCCGTAAGGATATCGGCTATCGGGCCATTGACCGCGAACGCAATCAGTAATCGCGTTCATCTGACGATCAGAACCTGACGATCAAAAAAGGCACGCTTCGGCGTGCCTTTCCTTTATACGTGTTAGTAAGCGGGATCAGAGATCTGACTCTTTAGGTTCCCATTTACAGAAATCTTCATTTGCGACTAGCAGCAATTCGTTGCCTTCCGGTGCGGTCAGCCAGGCAAGGCCGAGATTGTCGTTGCTCCGACTGGCCCTTTTAGCCAGCCAGACCTGGGAACGGACGGTCAGTTTCGGCGTCACCTGTTCACCCGCGCAGGTGGTGATCAAACCCTGCCGCCAGTTAGCCTGCACCAGCCGGACATTGCCCACGCGCAGCGCATTACTCAGATCGAGGATTTTTGTCGCTTCATATTTATAGCGCTCGATATCATCTGACGATAATTTTTCCCGGCGCTCAGGAAGCTGCCGCTGCATAAAGCTGACGTGCCCGCTATCGTCAAAACGCAACATCACGCCTAAATCAGTTTGCGTCGCATGCGTTTCTTTAATCAGGTGCAATTGCCCCTGCTGGAATTCATAACGGGTAATGATCGTATCGCCGCCAAAATAGGGGCTGTATACGTTGAGAATAGTTTGAGGTTCGTTTTGTGCGTTGTCTTCTCGCCAGAGCCGGTTGATACCCTGATCGGCAACATACCCGCTGGCAAAGAATAATTCAGAGGAGTTTTTAGAACTGCAACCCACCAGACCGAGAACCAGTAAACCTGCCACCAGCCTGGGGGTGATAAACTGAAGGGGCTTACAGGCCCCTCCGCTTATTCTTTTCACTGCAAGAAATTACTTAACAGCGTCTTTCAGAGCTTTACCAGAAACGAACGCAGGTACGTTTGCAGCTGCGATTTTGATTTCTTTACCAGTCTGTGGGTTACGACCAGTACGCTCGTTACGATGATTTACCTTGAAAGTCCCGAAACCAACCAATTGTACAGCATCACCTTCTTTCAGAGACTCGGTAATAGCAGACAGAGTAGATTCAAGAGCAACTTTGGCTTGTGCTTTGGAAAGATCAGCTTTGTCAGCAATTACATCAATCAGTTGAGTCTTGTTCATAAGTTATCCTTTACAGTGTGTTTATCGTTTGCAAAGCATCGAGTGCGACGGATATGCCGATTGACAGCACCCTCCTGCATACACGCACCGATAGCCACTTTTTTTACGCACCCCAAATGTAGACCAGACAGGGTGCGGATGTGAAGCCTTAAGGCACGACAAATCAGGCGTTAAATCACGTTTTCTAGCCTTATTGCGCTAAATTTATGCCAATGTTACTGACAGCGGCTTCACGCAGGTCAGAACGTAACCCTTTTATTAATTCCAGGTCACGCTCTTCACAGTCAGCCAACAGGCGAAAAATCTCCCATTGGATGTCCCATTCTTCTTCAACAGCAGGAATGACTTTCAGCTCTTCATCGGTCATTTCTTTACCGGCCTGAGTCATTTCCAGCATGGCAACAGTACGAATTGATGTCTCACTCACGGCAACCGCGTGCGACAACGTTTCGCCGCTCAGACGTGAATGAATCAGTTCGCCTAATGCGATACACGCATCGATGGCCGGGTAAACACCATAAATGTCGTAATCATCGGAAGAAGGCACGGCTTCCTCCAGTTTTTCGAGCTGTGAGTCAAAATTGACCTTGGCGTCTTTTACCACCAGCGTTTCCCAGATTAAATCCAGGATACGGCGGTAAAGCTGTGCCTCGCCAAACCCGGTTTCCAGGCAAAAAGCCTGATAGTTCGGGTACATGCGTTCACACAAGCTCGCCATAAACGTCACGTGTTGCCAGCTTTCCAGCTTTTCCAGACGTAAATGAATTGGATTACGTAACATGAGTTGATCTCGTTAACTTTTCTGCGCGGGAGTTTACCTGAAATAAATCAATATCCCTATTCCTTGATTCCTAAAGATCATCACTCAACCGTTGCCAGCGTTGAAACGCTGCCCGATTTGATGCCACAGCATCCGCCCAGCGGGTTGGCTCTGGCAAACGATATTGCCGCATGCAGCGTTCAACCCAGTACAGTGACGATTCCATGCTGATGCGATTGCCCGGCGAGATAAACAGCGGGTTACAGCGCTGCTTACTGCGCCAGACCCAGCCGATCTGCTCATCGCCTTCATACAGCGCCTGCTGGCTGTGCTTTTCGTCCCCGACTGGCAGGAACTTGCCACACAAACGGCTCTTCGCTACACCAATCGTTGGCACGTCGATCATCAGGCCAAAATGGCTGGCGACGCCCAGACGGCGCGGATGCGCAATGCCCTGCCCGTCAACCAGCACCAGATCCGGACGCAAAGAAATTTGCTTCCAGGCCTGCAACAGCGCCGGTAGCTCCCGGAAAGAAAGGAAACCGGGAATATAAGGCATGACAGTTGGAATGCGGGCTATCTGGTATTCCACCAGCTCAAGTGAGGGATAACGCAGAACCGCAACCGCGGCGCGCGTTACTTCGCCACCCTGTTCGAAACCGACATCCACACCCGCGATCAACGCCGGTGTGCTGAATTCAGTCGGATCCCGCAGTTCAATTTGATCTGCAAGGATCCGTTGTTCTTCACGTAATGCGCGGGTATCAATCATACGCCGGATTTACTCGTGATATTGCCGGGACAGGCTGTGTACTGCTTCCACGAACGCACCCGCATTTTCTGGCGGAACATCCTGGTGAATACCGTGGCCCAGGTTAAACACATGACCGTTGCCTTTACCAAAACCGGCCAGAATGGTTTCCACTTCCTGTTCAATACGTACCGGCGAAGCATAGAGCATGGAAGGATCCATGTTGCCCTGAATCGCCACTTTATCGCCCACGCGACGACGGGCTTCGGCAATATCTGTTGTCCAGTCGAGGCCCAGCGCGTCACAACCGGTTGCCGCCATCGCTTCCAGCCATTGTCCGCCGCCTTTGGTGAACAACGTCACCGGCACGCGGCGCCCTTCGTTTTCACGGACCAGGCCGTCGACAATTTTGTGCATATAGTTCAGGGAGAACTCGCGGTAATCGCGAGGCGTCAGCACGCCGCCCCAGGTGTCAAAAATCATGACAGACTGCGCGCCCGCTTTGATTTGAGCATTAAGGTAGAGAATGACGCTGTCAGCCACTTTATCGAGCAAAAGGTGCAAAGTCTGCGGATCGGCATACATCATCTTTTTGATTTTTGTGAAGGCTTTGCTGCTGCCACCTTCCACCATATATGTCGCCAGTGTCCACGGGCTGCCGGAAAAACCGATAAGCGGCACTTCACCTTTGAGGTTTTTACGGATAGTACGAACCGCATTCATGACGTATCCCAGTTCCATTTCCGGATCGGGAACAGGCAGTTTTTCCACATCGGCACGGCAGGTCAGCGGGGAAGAAAAACGAGGGCCTTCACCGGCTTCGAAATACAGCCCCAGCCCCATGGCATCAGGAATGGTCAGGATGTCAGAGAACAGAATCGCGGCGTCCAGCGGGTAGCGACGCAGTGGCTGGAGTGTCACTTCGCAGGCCAGCTCCGCATTCTTGCAAAGCGACATAAAATCACCGGCTACAGCGCGGGTTTCTTTGTACTCTGGCAAATAACGGCCCGCCTGACGCATCATCCAGACCGGTGTGATATCCACAGGCTGGCGTAACAGGGCGCGCAGGTAGCGATCATTTTTCAACTCATTCATTCTGTCTTTTTCCTTCAATATTCGGGCCGCCCGAAAATAATCTGGCGGCATTCTAGCATGCAACACTCCTGCTACACGTCGTCTTCATCGCTTTCTGCGCGGCACAGCGCAACCGTATCTTCAATCAGCCGGCGGGCGATGGTCCCCGGCGGCGGCAACTGTGGCAGTTGATCAAAGCGATACCAACCTGCGTTGAGCAGCTCTTTCGGATCATGCACGATGTCACCGCTGTCATAGTCGGCCATAAACGCCATCATCAGCGAATTCGGGAACGGCCAGGGCTGTGAACTGACGTACCGGACGTTCTTCACGCGAATATTGCTCTCTTCCATCACTTCGCGTGCCACGGTTTCTTCGAGGGTTTCCCCGACTTCAACGAAACCGGCCAGTACTGTGTGGATGCCATTACGGTGACGAACATGCTGCGCCAGCAAAATCTCATCACCACGGCGGATGGCGACAATAATGCAGGGCGCAATTTGCGGGTAATAGCGTTCACGGCAATGCCCGCACAGCGCGGCCCATTCGGTTTTACTGACGTGCATCTCGTGACCACAGTAGCCGCAGAATTTGTGCGAACGGTAAAATTCCGACAACTGCACACCGCGCCCGACCAGCTGGAATAGCCCGCGATCCTGATCGAGCATCTGCCGCGCAGACACCATGTGGTTGTGCATCGCCTGACGTACCATCCACACCGGTTCGCCCTGCCATTCACCAATCTGACGCCCGATTTTGCCCGTCAGAGAAAATTGCGCAGCACTGCCATTCGGCAGTTCACCCTCGGGCAGCCACAGCTTGCCCTCATAGCTGATTACCCACCAGCCGGTATGTTCTTCTGTGATCTGTAATTCCATAATTGTTGTTGCATAACCTCGACGAGACTGACAATCTGGGGTTGATATTTACATATTAGTAACCTTTGGTTACTTTTTTCTCGCTCACGGAGTCAACCATGCTAAATCGTCTGGAAAGACTGACCCAACGCGTTGGTGGCAGTAATGAGTTAGTGGATCAATGGCTGCACGCGCGTAAAGAATTGCTGGTGTCTTACTGCACACTGGTCGGCCTGAAACCCAATAAAGAAAAACATACACCGCTGAATGAAAAAGCGTTGGACAACTTTTGCCATAACCTGGTGGATTACCTTTCTGCCGGTCATTTCCATCTTTATCAACGGGTCATCGATGAAGTGGAAGGTGCAGAGATAAAATTACAGGCTGCGAAAATATACCCTGCACTCGAGCTCAATACTGAAGCTATCATGGCTTTCCATGACAGTTACACCGAAAATGATATTGATGATGACAATGCTTTCGCATTTCATTATGCATTATCCGATGTGGGTGAAGCATTGGATGCGCGTTTTCAGCTTGAGGATCAACTGATCATTCTGGCCTTTGATCCGGAAAGTCGCAAAGAATTGCCTTCTGCAAACGAAGAGCATCTTGCCAGACCCGCGTAACGTGTTACTTCTGCACAACACGTTGCCACAATAAAAACCCTGCTCAGGGTTGTAGTTTTTAAAACGGCCTCCTATATTGAGGCTTCTTGTCGGAGTGCCTCGTGCAAAATTTCCTCGCGGAGATGATGCCAGGCTGAGACCGTTAATTCGGGATCCGCGGAACCTGATCGGGTTAGTACCCGCGAAGGGAACAAGAGTAATGTTATGCGTTTAGCGCGATTTGGCATCAGCCTGCAAACGGCCGCCAGCGTTCAACCGCCCATTTTTACTCCTGCCGTAAACCTCCAGACAAGCAATTTTCCATTACGTTCTGTCACGCTTTTTGCCGTGAAAACAACACAAGGAATTTGCTATGTCGAGTACCCAGAAACCCGTTACATCCGAAAAAAAGCCCGCTAACCGCCGTGAACAACGCGCACAGGCACAGTCATTTATCGACAGCTTGCAGGGCGAAGCCTTTCCCAATTCCCGACGTATCTATCTTCAGGGCGACAACGCCGGTATTCGTGTCCCTATGCGTGAAATCCAGCTCAGCCCGACGCTGGTCGGCGGCGGAAAAGACAACCCGCAGTTTGAAGAAAACGAAGCGATTCCGGTTTATGACACCGCCGGACCGTATGGCGATCCGTCTGCGACCATCGACGTGCATACCGGTCTTGAAAAATTGCGCGCCCGCTGGATAGCCGGACGCGCCGATACCGAAGAACTTCCGCAGGTCAGCTCCGGTTTTACTCAGCAGCGCCTGGCCGACGAAGGGCTGGATCATTTACGCTTCGAACATCTTCCGCGCCCGCGAAAAGCCATTGCCGGTAAAAATGTCACACAGCTGCATTATGCGCGACGGGGCATGATTACCCCTGAGATGGAATTCATTGCTATTCGCGAAAACATGGGGCGTGAGCGGATCCGCGGAGAAGTCCTGCGCCAGCAACATCCCGGTGAAAGCTTCGGGGCGCACCTGCCCGCGAATATCACCGCCGAATTTGTTCGCCAGGAAGTGGCCGCCGGTCGCGCTATTATCCCCGCCAACATCAATCACCCGGAATCCGAGCCGATGATCATTGGCCGCAATTTTCTGGTGAAGGTAAACGCCAATATCGGTAACTCAGCGGTGACGTCCTCTATCGAAGAAGAAGTTGAAAAGCTGGTGTGGTCAACGCGCTGGGGGGCGGATACCGTTATGGATCTCTCCACCGGCCGCTATATCCATGAAACCCGTGAATGGATCCTGCGTAACAGCCCGGTTCCGATTGGCACCGTTCCGATTTATCAGGCTCTGGAAAAAGTGAACGGCATTGCCGAAGACCTGAACTGGGAAATGTTCCGTGACACCCTGCTGGAGCAGGCGGAACAAGGTGTGGATTACTTCACCATTCACGCAGGCGTGTTGCTGCGTTACGTGCCGATGACCGCCAAACGCCTGACCGGTATTGTTTCGCGCGGTGGCTCAATCATGGCGAAATGGTGCCTGTCGCATCATCGCGAAAGCTTCCTGTATGAGAATTTCCGTGAGATTTGCGAAATCTGCGCCGCTTATGATGTCTCGCTTTCTCTCGGCGATGGCCTGCGCCCAGGCTCGATTCAGGATGCCAATGACGAAGCGCAGTTTGCAGAATTGCACACGCTGGGCGAACTGACGAAAATCGCCTGGGAATATGACGTGCAGGTGATGATCGAAGGGCCGGGGCATGTGCCGATGCAGATGATCCGCCGCAATATGACGGAAGAACTCGAGCATTGCCACGAAGCGCCGTTCTATACGCTCGGGCCGCTGACAACCGACATTGCGCCCGGTTATGACCACTTCACCTCCGGAATTGGCGCCGCGATGATTGGCTGGTTTGGCTGCGCGATGCTGTGCTACGTCACGCCAAAAGAGCACCTTGGCCTGCCGAATAAAGAAGACGTTAAACAGGGTTTGATTACCTACAAAATTGCGGCGCACGCAGCAGATTTAGCGAAAGGCCATCCGGGCGCACAAATCCGGGATAACGCCATGTCTAAAGCGCGGTTCGAATTCCGCTGGGAAGATCAGTTCAATCTCGCGCTCGACCCGGCTACCGCCCGCGCTTATCACGACGAAACCCTCCCGCAGGAATCCGGAAAAGTCGCACACTTCTGTTCAATGTGCGGGCCGAAATTCTGCTCCATGAAAATCACTCAGGAAGTTCGCGATTACGCCGCTGCGCTGGAAGCCAAAGCCCAGCCCATCGAACTCGTGGAATCCGGCATGGCGCAAATGTCTGCGGAATTCCGTTCGCGCGGCAGCGAGCTTTATCACCCTGCCAGCCATTCCACTCCGGAGATCAGTAAATGAATCAGCCCGTTAAAACTTTCCCGTCCGTTCCTTTTCATCTGGGGTTATATCCGGTGGTTGATTCTGTCGAATGGATTGCCCGTCTGCTGGATGCGGGCGTTAAAACGCTGCAACTGCGGGTGAAAGACTTACCCGATGAAGACGTCGAACCCGCCATTATCGACGCCATTGCACTGGGGCGAAAATATGACGCACGGCTATTTATCAACGATTACTGGCGTCTGGCAGTAAAACATCAGGCGTACGGCGTGCATCTGGGCCAGGAAGATCTGGATACCGCCTATTTACAGGCCATTCTTGATGCCGGTTTACGTCTGGGCGTATCGACGCACGACGATGAGGAACTGGCGCGTGCCGTGGCGGTCAATCCGTCTTATATCGCACTCGGCCATATTTTCCCGACGCAGACCAAAGATATGCCGTCAGCACCGCAGGGTTTGTCGGAATTAGCCCGACATATTACGCAGCTGAACGGCAGCTTCCCGACAGTCGCCATCGGCGGGATTAGTATTGACCGTGCGCCGTCGGTACTGGATTGCGGCGTCGGCAGTATTGCCGTCGTCAGTGCTATCACGCAGGCAGCAGACTGGCGCGCAGCCACCGCAGAATTGCTGGCCTTGTGCGCCAGCAAGGTTCCGGAAGATGCTTAACGACGCAGCCTTTATGCGCTACAGCCGTCAACTGATGCTGGAAGAATTCGGCCCGCAGGCGCAGGAAAAGTTACTGGCGGCAAAAGTGCTGATTGTCGGGCTCGGCGGGCTGGGTTCGCCGGCAGCGCTTTATCTGGCAGCGGCGGGTGTCGGGACGTTATTTCTGGCTGATGATGATCAGCTCCACGTTACCAATCTTCAGCGGCAAATCCTGTACCGTACCGCAGATCTTGATCAGCCGAAAGCCAGCCTGGCGAAACGCGAGCTGCTGCGCCTGAATCCACTTTGTGAAGTTGTTGCCATTTCGGAACGGCTCGCAGGAGATGCGCTGCTTCGGGCCGTTAGCAATGCCGATATCATTTTAGATTGCAGCGACAATATGGAAACCCGCCACGCGGTAAATAAAGCCTGTGTGAATATGGGCAAAACCTTGATCAGCGGCAGCGCGGTCGGATTCAGCGGCCAGCTTCTGGTCATCGAAGCGCCCTACCTCCATGGCTGCTATGCCTGTTTGTATCCGGATCAGGAAACCGTACAACGCAATTGCCGGACATCCGGCGTTCTCGGGCCGGTCGTTGGAACCATCGGTACCCTGCAGGCGCTGGAAACACTGAAAATACTGGCGGGTTTGCCGAGTTCTCTTAGCGGAAAGCTGCGGTTGTTCGACGGAAAAACGCAAAACTGGCGTTCCCTGCAACTCGCCCGTTCATCTGCCTGTTCTGTTTGCGGAGGCCATCGTGAACATTCATGTCAATGATGAACCCCATCATTTCGCCGGGCCGCTGACGCTGTTTACCCTGCTCAACCTGCTGGATCTGAACCCTGCGGGCAGCGCGCTTGCGGTCAATCAGGTCATAATTCCGCGTGATAACTGGCCTGCCCACCTGCTGGAAGATGGCGATCAGGTATTGCTCTTTCAGGCCATTGCCGGAGGATGAAACATGTTAAAAATTGCTGATGCTACGTTTACCTCACACCTTTTCACCGGGACAGGAAAATTCGCCAACGCGTCTGTGATGCAGCAATCGCTGGCGGCATCCGGTTCTCAACTGGTGACGATGGCGATGAAACGCGTCGATCTCCGGCGCGGTGGCGATGATATTCTTTCGCCTTTGCAGCAACTTGGCGTGCGCCTGTTGCCCAATACGTCAGGGGCAAAAACGTCAGAAGAAGCGGTGTTTGCCGCTCAACTGGCCCGCGAAGCGCTGGGCACAAACTGGGTCAAACTGGAAATCCATCCAGACATGAAATACCTGCTGCCCGATGCTATCGAAACCCTGAAAGCCGCAGAGATACTAGTGAAACAAGGGTTTGTCGTTTTGCCTTATTGCAGTGCTGATCCGGTGCTGTGCAAGCGTCTTGAAGAAGCCGGATGCGCGGCAGTGATGCCGCTCGGCGCACCGATTGGCTCTAATCAGGGGCTGCAAACCCGTGAGTTTCTGCAAATTATTATCGAACAGGCGCGGGTGCCCGTTGTGGTTGATGCCGGTATCGGCGCACCCAGTCAGGCCGCTGAGGCGCTGGAAATGGGCGCGGACGCCGTGCTGGTGAATACGGCCATTGCAGTTGCGCGTGATCCGGTTTCCATGGCGACAGCTTTCCGGCTGGCCGTTGAAGCGGGCGTTCTTGCCCGCCAAAGCGGGTTAGGCGGGCGGCAACGGCACGCCAGCGCATCCAGCCCGCTGACCGGTTTTCTGACTTCCCCGCAGGCAACCTTATGAGCAACTTTACCGATGTCTGGTCAACGCTCGACTGGGACGATATTTCCCTGCGAATTAACAGCAAAACGGCCGGCGATGTTGAGCGGGCGCTGAGCAGGAACAAGATCGACCGTGATGATTTCATGGCATTGATTTCTCCGGCTGCGTTGCCCTATCTCGAAGAAATGGCGCAGCGCGCGCAACAACTCACGCGCCAGCGTTTCGGCAACACTGTGAATTTCTTTGCGCCTCTTTATCTCTCCAACCTTTGCGCCAACGAATGTACGTACTGCGGCTTCTCGATGAGTAATAAGATCAAACGTAAAACGCTGGATGAAGAGGAAATCAGTGCTGAATGTGAGGCGCTAAATGCATTGGGCTTCAAGCACCTGTTGCTGGTTACGGGCGAGCATAAAGGTAAAGTCGGTATGGATTATTTCCGCCGGCATTTCCCTGCTATCCGCAGTCATTTTGATTCGCTGATGATTGAAGTGCAGCCGCTGCCGCAGGAAGAGTACGCTGAGTTAAAAACTTTGGGGCTGGACGGTGTTCTGGTTTATCAGGAAACCTATCACGCGCCGACGTATGCGCTGCATCATCTGCGCGGGCAAAAACAGGATTTCTTCTGGCGGCTGGAAACCCCTGACCGGCTGGGACGTGCGGGAATCGATAAGATCGGGCTCGGAGCGTTGTTCGGGCTTTCCGGAAACTGGCGAACTGACAGTTATATGGTGGCCGAGCATTTACTTTATCTGCAACGAACCTACTGGCAAAGCCGCTATTCGGTGGCATTTCCGAGATTGCGCCCATGTACCGGCGGAATCGAACCGGCGTCGTTACTGGAGGAAAACCAGCTCGTGCAGCTGATTTGCGCTTTCAGGATGCTGTCGCCGGATGTCGAGCTTTCCCTGTCGACACGCGAATCACCGTATTTCCGCGATCACGTCATTCCTCTGGCGATCAACACGGTCAGCGCCGGATCCAAAACACAGCCGGGCGGTTACGCAGACGATCATCCGGAACTGGAACAATTCGCGCCACATGATAACCGCTCACCGCAGCAGGTAGCGGCGGCCTTAACGCAGGCCGGATTGCAGCCGGTATGGAAAGACTGGGACAGTTTTTTGGGGCGTGCGCCGCAGGAAAATGTCGCCAGACTGCAACCCAATAATCTCTCGGGAATGCATATTCCATAAAGCGATTTTGCCCCTCGCGCCTGCACGCCGGGAAGGTTACCGTGCCGTTGTCGCTGCATCATCGCAGCCGGCCAGCGCCACGCATCCCGGCGCTGCTTCCAACCAGCCGGTACAGGTTATCGTCCAGTTTCCTGTTCCGGCTCCTCTTTTCTTTGTGTCCATAAATCCAGCGCATCGATATTTCAGGCAAAAAAAAACCGCCCCCGAAGGAGCGGTTTTAAGCGTTTCGACAGCGGACGATTACTCGTCGTTGTTACCGAAACCTGCGTTCAGCAGTTCAGCCAGGTTGGCCGTTGCTTCATCCGCGCTGACTTGCGGTACAACTGGCACTTCGCCTTGGGCTTTACGGCGTGCACGATCCTGATGATAAGCGTAACCGGTACCGGCTGGGATCAGACGGCCAACGATAACGTTCTCTTTCAAGCCACGCAGTTCATCACGTTTACCGGCAACAGCCGCTTCGGTAAGAACGCGCGTGGTTTCCTGGAACGACGCAGCAGAGATGAAGGATTCGGTCGCCAGGGATGCCTTGGTGATACCGAGCAGGTCACGGGTAAAGGTTGCCGTGATCTTGCCTTCAGCTTCCAGCTGACGGTTAGCGATTTTAACGCGAGACATTTCTGCCTGCTCGCCTTCCAGGAAGTCTGTGCCACCAGCGCTAACGATGGTGCCTTTACGCAACATCTGACGAACGATAACTTCGATGTGTTTATCGTTAATCTTAACGCCTTGCAGACGGTAAACTTCCTGCACTTCGTTGGTGATGTAGCGGGTAACCGCGTGAACACCACGAAGACGCAGAATGTCGTGTGGAGATTCAGGGCCGTCGGATACGACGTCACCACGTTCCACAACTTCGCCTTCGAACACGTTCAGCTGACGCCATTTTGGAATCATTTCTTCGTAAGCATCGCTGCCATCTAACGGAGAAATTACCAGACGACGTTTGCCTTTGGTTTCTTTACCGAAGGAGATGATCCCGCTGATTTCAGCAAGGATTGCAGGCTCTTTCGGACGACGCGCTTCGAACAAGTCAGCAACGCGTGGCAGACCACCGGTGATGTCCTTGGTACCGCCGGATTCCTGAGGAATACGCGCCAGGGTGTCACCAGAGTGAATCTGAGTACCATCTTCCAGCTGAACGATCGCTTTACCTGGCAGGAAGTATTGAGCAGGCATATCAGTACCTGGGATCAATACGTCGTCGCCTTTAGCATCAACGATTTTCAGTGCCGGACGCAGGTCTTTACCGCTACCAGTACGTTCTGCAGAATCCAGAACAACCAGAGAGGACAAACCGGTCAGGTCATCTGTCTGACGGGTAATGGTCTGAGTATCAACCATATCGGCAAAGCGAATGAAACCACTCACTTCACTGATAACTGGCATTGTGTGCGGATCCCAGTTAGCAACGGTTTCGCCGCCGTTAACAGATGCGCCATCACCTTTGCCCATCACGGAACCGTAAGGCACTTTATAGCTTTCTTTTGTACGACCGAATTCGTCGATCAATTTCAGCTCAGTGTTACGGGAAGTGATAACCAGTTTGCCGTTAGAGTTGCTAACGTGCTTGTGGTTGCTCAGTTTAATGGTACCGGTGTTTTTCACCTGGATGCTGGATTCAGCAGCCGCACGAGATGCCGCACCACCGATGTGGAACGTACGCATCGTCAGCTGAGTACCCGGTTCACCGATGGACTGTGCTGCAATAACACCGATCGCTTCACCTTTGTTGATGATGTGACCACGTGCCAGGTCGCGACCGTAGCAGTTTGCACACACACCAAAGTCAGTTTCGCAACTTACGACTGAACGTACTTTCACGCTGTCGACAGAGTTCTCTTCTAACAGATCACACGTCTTCTCGTGAAGCAGGGTGTTACGTGGAACCAGAATATCCGCCGTACCCGGCTTGAGGATATCTTCTGCAGTTACACGACCCAATACACGTTCGCGCAGTGGTTCTTTAACGTCGCCACCTTCGATGACCGGAGTCATCATGATGCCTTCGTGTGTACCACAGTCGTCTTCGGTAACAACCAGATCCTGTGCCACGTCAACCAGACGACGGGTCAGATAACCGGAGTTCGCAGTTTTCAGTGCGGTATCCGCCAGGCCTTTACGAGCACCGTGAGTAGAGATGAAGTACTGGAGTACGTTCAGACCTTCACGGAAGTTCGCGGTGATTGGCGTTTCAATGATGGAACCATCCGGCTTAGCCATCAGGCCACGCATACCGGCCAGCTGACGAATCTGTGCAGCAGAACCACGCGCACCGGAGTCGGCCATCATAAAGATACTGTTGAAGGAAACCTGCTGTTCAACAACACCGTCACGGTTGACGACGTCTTCAACAGACAAGTTTTCCATCATTGCCTTAGCAACACGTTCGTTGGCCGCAGCCCAGATGTCGATCACTTTGTTATAGCGTTCGCCAGCAGTTACCAGACCAGACTGGAACTGTTCCTGGATTTCAGCAACTTCGGTTTCTGCTTCTTCGATGATCTCTGCTTTCTTCGCAGGGATTACCATGTCATCGATACCTACTGACGCGCCTGAACGGGCAGCGTAAGCAAAACCGGTGTACATGATCTGGTCAGCAAAAATAACGGTCGGCTTCAGGCCCAAAATGCGGTAACAAGTGTTCAGCATTTTGGAGATAGCTTTTTTGCCCAGAGGCTGGTTGACGATAGAGAACGGCAGACCTTTTGGCACGATCATCCACAGGATGGCGCGACCAACAGTCGTATCGATAATCGACGTCTTATGCGTAACTTCGCCTTCGGTATTTTTGATCTCTTCGGTAATACGCACTTTGACACGCGCATGCAGAGAGGCCAAACCGGCGCGGTAAATACGCTCAGCTTCTTTAGGACCGGTCAGAACCATGCCTTCGCCTTTGGCGTTAACACAGTCGCGGGTCATGTAGTACAGACCCAATACAACGTCCTGAGAAGGAACGATGATTGGCTCGCCGTTCGCAGGTGACAGGATGTTGTTGGTAGACATCATCAGCGCACGCGCTTCCAGCTGGGCTTCCAGCGTCAGCGGTACGTGAACAGCCATCTGGTCACCATCGAAGTCGGCGTTATATGCCGCACAAACCAGCGGGTGCAGCTGAATTGCTTTACCTTCGATCAGAACCGGTTCAAACGCCTGGATACCCAAACGGTGCAGGGTTGGTGCACGGTTCAGCAGTACCGGGTGTTCGCGGATAACTTCGTCCAGGATATCCCAAACGACAGCTTCTTCGCGCTCAACCATTTTCTTAGCGGCTTTGATAGTGGTGGCCAGGCCACGCAGCTCCAATTTGCCGTAGATGAACGGTTTGAACAGTTCCAGTGCCATTTTCTTCGGCAGACCACACTGGTGCAGACGCAGGTATGGACCTACGGTGATAACGGAACGACCAGAGTAGTCGACACGTTTACCCAGCAAGTTCTGACGGAAACGACCCTGTTTACCTTTAATCATGTCTGCCAGAGATTTCAGCGGACGCTTGTTAGAGCCGGTGATAGCACGACCGCGACGGCCGTTATCCAGCAAAGCATCTACCGCTTCTTGCAGCATACGTTTTTCGTTACGTACGATGATATCTGGCGCAGCCAGATCCAACAGGCGTTTCAGACGGTTGTTACGGTTGATAACGCGACGATACAGATCGTTCAGATCTGACGTTGCGAAACGGCCGCCGTCCAACGGAACCAACGGACGCAAGTCTGGTGGCAGTACCGGCAGCACGGTCAGGATCATCCACTCTGGTTTGTTACCAGACTGAACGAACGCTTCCAGCAGCTTGATACGCTTGGTCAGCTTCTTACGTTTGGTTTCGGAGTTGGTTTCGTTCAACTCTTCACGCAGTTGTTCGCATTCCGCTTCCAGATCCATGTTTTTCAACAGTGCCTGGATTGCTTCCGCACCCATCTTCGCGTCGAACTCATCACCAAACTCTTCCAACGCATCCAGATACTGCTCTTCAGTCAGGATCTGGCGTTTTTCGAGGTTAGTCATGCCGCCTTCGATAACCACATAGGATTCGAAGTACAGAACACGTTCGATGTCACGCAGTGGCATATCCAGCAGCAAACCGATGCGCGATGGCAGCGATTTCAGGAACCAGATGTGTGCAGTCGGGGAAGCCAGTTCGATGTGGCCCATACGCTCACGGCGTACTTTAGTCTGGGTCACTTCAACGCCGCACTTCTCGCAGATCACGCCACGATGTTTTAAACGCTTGTACTTACCGCACAGGCATTCGTAGTCTTTTACTGGTCCGAAAATACGGGCGCAGAAAAGGCCGTCACGTTCTGGTTTGAACGTACGGTAGTTAATGGTTTCTGGCTTCTTAACTTCACCAAAAGACCAAGAACGGATCATGTCTGGCGATGCCAGAGCAATTTTGATCGCATCAAACTCTTCGGTCTTAGTTTGCGCTTTCAGAAACTTTAGTAAGTCTTTCACGGATTGGCTCCCGTCGGGTTAGACCTGTTAGGCACCTGCTGACTGTCTCCAGCCAGGCAGGTGCCCCTGTGATCATTGCGAATTCGAGTACTTACTCGTCTTCCAGCTCGATGTTGATACCCAGAGAACGGATTTCTTTCAACAGTACGTTGAAGGATTCCGGCATGCCTGGTTCCATACGATGATCGCCATCTACGATGTTCTTATACATCTTAGTACGGCCGTTAACGTCATCGGACTTAACAGTCAGCATTTCCTGCAGGGTATAAGCGGCACCGTATGCTTCCAGTGCCCACACTTCCATCTCACCGAAGCGCTGACCACCGAACTGCGCTTTACCACCCAGCGGCTGCTGAGTAACAAGGCTGTAAGAACCGGTAGAACGCGCGTGCATCTTATCGTCAACCAGGTGGTTCAGTTTCAGCATGTACATGTAGCCGACGGTAACCTGACGCTCAAATTGCTCGCCGGTACGGCCGTCAAACAGTGTGATCTGGCCAGAGGTAGGGATTCCGCCCATTTCAAGCAGTTGCTTGATCTCTGTCTCTTTCGCACCGTCGAAGACTGGTGTTGCGATTGGCATACCTTTTTTCAGGTTCTCAGCCAGACGCAATACTTCGTCATCGGTGAAGGTGTTCAGATCAACTTTCTGACGTACATCGTCGCCCAGATCATAGGCACGCTGGATGAACTCGCGCAGCTTAGAAACTTCTTCATGTTTCTTCAGCATGGCATTGATTTTTTCACCAATACCTTTCGCGGCCATACCCAGGTGGGTTTCCAAAATCTGACCAATGTTCATACGTGATGGAACGCCCAGCGGGTTCAATACGATATCAACAGGAGTCCCGTTTTCATCGTAAGGCATATCTTCGATCGGGTTGATCTTGGAGATAACACCTTTGTTACCGTGGCGGCCTGCCATCTTGTCACCAGGCTGGATTTGACGTTTAACGGCCAAATACACTTTAACGATTTTCAGCACACCTGGTGCCAGATCATCGCCCTGAGTGATTTTACGACGCTTAGCTTCGAGTTTTTTCTCAAACTCGGATTTCAGTTCGTCGTACTGTTCAGCAAGCTGTTCCAACTGATTCTGTTTGTCTTCGTCAGTCAGTGACAGTTCTAACCAACGGTCGCGAGGCAATTTGCCCAGCTTGTCAGCTTCAACACCGCCAGCAACCAGCGCAGACTGGATACGTGCAAACAGGCCCGCTTCCAGAATTTGCAGCTCTTCCGTCAGGTCTTTCTTAGCCTGTTTCAGCTGCATTTCTTCGATTTCTAACGCACGTTTGTCTTTTTCCACGCCATCGCGGGTAAAGACTTGCACGTCAATAATCGTACCGGAAACGCCGTTTGGTACACGCAGAGAAGAGTCTTTAACATCAGACGCTTTCTCACCGAAGATCGCACGCAGCAGTTTCTCTTCCGGAGTCAGCTGGGTTTCACCTTTAGGTGTAACTTTACCGACCAGAATGTCACCACCGGTCACTTCAGCACCGATATAAACGATACCGGATTCATCCAGTTTAGAGAGCGCAGCCTCACCCACGTTAGGGATGTCAGCGGTGATCTCTTCAGGCCCTAACTTGGTGTCACGGGACACACACGCCAGTTCCTGGATATGGATGGTCGTGAAGCGATCTTCCTGCACAACACGTTCGGAGACCAAGATGGAGTCTTCGAAGTTGTAACCGTTCCAAGGCATGAACGCGACACGCATGTTCTGACCCAGAGCCAGTTCGCCCAGATCTGTTGACGGACCATCTGCCAGCACGTCGCCGCGCTCGATTGGTTCGCCCAGATTCACACACGGCATCTGGTTGATGCAGGTGTTCTGGTTAGAACGGGTGTACTTGGTCAGGTTATAAATGTCGATACCTGCTTCGCCCGGGTACATCTCTTCTTCGTTAACACGAATAACGATACGGGATGCATCCACGTACTGAACAATACCGCCACGTTTAGCTACGGCAGTAACACCGGAGTCAACCGCTACAGCACGTTCCATACCAGTACCTACCAGCGGCTTATCAGCGCGCAGGGTTGGAACTGCCTGACGTTGCATGTTCGCACCCATCAATGCACGGTTGGCGTCATCGTGTTCCAGGAATGGAATCAGAGAAGCACCAACGGACACGATCTGCTGGGTAGAAACGTCCATGTAGTCAACCTGATCGCGGCTAAACAGGCTTGATTCGCCTTTGCTACGACAAGTGACTAAGTCTTCCAGGAAGCGGCCTTCTTCGTCCAGGTTGGAGTTCGCCTGAGCGATTACGAAGTTGCCTTCTTCAATGGCAGACAGGTAGTTAATTTCATCGGTAACCATACCTTCGCGCACACGGCGGTAAGGGGTTTCCAGGAAACCATACTCATTGGTCTGTGCATACACAGACAAGGAGTTGATCAGACCGATGTTTGGACCTTCTGGCGTTTCGATTGGACATACGCGACCGTAGTGAGTCGGGTGTACGTCTCGAACTTCAAAGCCAGCACGTTCACGGGTCAAACCGCCCGGGCCCAATGCAGAGATACGACGTTTGTGCGTGATCTCAGACAACGGGTTGTTCTGGTCCATAAATTGTGACAGCTGGCTTGAACCAAAGAACTCTTTCACCGCAGCCGAAATCGGCTTAGCGTTGATCATGTCCTGAGGCATCAGAGTATCGAGGTCGCCAAGAGACAGACGCTCTTTAACCGCACGCTCAACACGAACCAAACCTACACGGAATTGGTTTTCAGCCATTTCGCCGACAGAACGAATACGACGGTTACCCAAGTGGTCGATATCATCCACTTCGCCCTGACCGTTACGGATGCCGATCAGCTTTCTCATCACCTGGATGATGTCGTCTTTGCTCAGGATACCTGAACCTTCGATTTCATCACGCAACAGAGAACGGTTGAACTTCATACGGCCAACAGCAGACAGGTCGTAACGATCTTCAGAGAAGAAGAGGTTTTCGAACAGGCTTTCAGCTGCTTCACGCGTTGGTGGCTCACCAGGACGCATCATGCGGTAGATCTCAACCAGTGCGCTCAGGCGATCGCTGGTTGGGTCGACGCGAATGGTCTCGGACATGTACGCGCCATGATCGAGATCGTTGGTGAACAGCGTTTCAATGGTTTTGTGACCGGACTGGCTCAATTTAGCCAGCAGATCCAGAGACAATTCCATGTTAGCAGGGACGATCAGCTCACCGGTATTGGTGTCGATGTAGTCTTTAGAAACGACTTTCCCTGCGATGTACTCAACAGGAACTTCGATGCGCTGAATTTCGTCTTTTTCAAGCTGACGAATATGACGTGCAGTGATGCGGCGGCCTTTTTCAACATAGACCTTACCGTCAGCTTCGATATCAAAAGAAGCTGTTTCACCGCGCAGGCGCTCAGGTACCAGTTCCATCTGCAACTTGTTGTCGCGGATCTGGTAAGTCACCTTGTCAAAGAACAGGTCAAGGATCTGTTCAGTCGTGTAATTTAATGCACGCAGAATGATGGTCGCTGGCAATTTGCGGCGACGGTCAATACGTACAAACAGGTTGTCTTTCGGGTCAAACTCGAAATCCAACCATGAACCGCGGTAAGGGATGATACGTGCGTTGTACAGCACTTTACCCGATGAGTGGGTTTTACCCTTATCGCTGTCAAAGAATACGCCCGGACTACGGTGCAGCTGAGATACGATAACCCTCTCAGTACCGTTAATCACAAAGGTACCATTTTCGGTCATGAGCGGAATTTCGCCCATATAGACTTCTTGTTCCTTGATGTCTTTGACCGTACCTTCTGGTGCTTCGCGTTCGTAGATAACCAGGCGCAGTTTCACGCGCAATGGCGCGGAGAAAGTCACACCACGGATCTGGCATTCTTTAACGTCGAATACTGGCTCACCAAGACGGTAGCTAACGTATTGCAGCTCAGAGTTACCGCTGTAGCTCTTGATAGGGAATACAGAACGGAATGCAGCTTCCAGACCGTACTGGCCTTCCGGATCTTGCTCGATAAACTTCTGGAACGAGTCAAGCTGGATAGAAAGGAGATATGGAATGTCCAAAACTTGTGGACGTTTACCAAAATCCTTACGAATGCGTTTTTTCTCGGTATAGGAGTAAACCATAGGGTTCCTCAGCTCGCTGATCAGTGACCCAATCTTGTCTGCCCTGAGAAGGACAGTTCATGCAACACCGTTTATGTCGACCGGAAAGCAGAAACGCTTCCCGCAATACCCGTTTCTATCACGCTTAAATCATTTCGTTGTGCGTTATCTGTAGATGAGCTACAGCAAGGGGCATCAATATATTAAGTCGTCTAATAGAAAGAGATATTAGAGTAGTTCAGTGCTCAAACAGTGTGAAACACCACTGACACTCTATATAGCGCAAAAAGGCTGGTGACTAAAAAGTCACCAGCCATCAGTCTGTCAGGACAGACTGCACTCCGGGAAGTTAAACTTATTTAACTTCAACAGAAGCACCAGCTTCTTCCAGAGATTTTTTCAGAGCTTCAGCGTCGTCTTTGCTGATGCCTTCTTTCAGAGCTGCTGGAGCAGACTCAACCAGGTCTTTAGCTTCTTTCAGACCCAGGCCAGTTGCGGTACGAACAGCTTTGATAACTGCAACTTTATTCGCGCCAACAGCAGCCAGAATAACGTCGAACTCAGTTTTTTCTTCAACAGCTTCAGCAGCAGCAGCAGGACCTGCAACAGCAGCAGCAGCAGAAACGCCGAATTTTTCTTCCATAGCGGAGATCAGTTCAACGATTTCCATTACAGACAGAGCTGCAACGCCTTCAATGATTTGTTCTTTAGTGATTGACATTTCAAGTGTTCCTAGAATTCAGAAATAGTGTATACGTAAGCAAATGAACGAGAAAAGAAAGGCTGATTAAGCAGCTTCTTTCTGATCGCGTACAGCAGCCAGAGTGCGAACCAGTTTGCCTGCAGAGGCTTCTTTCATGGTTGCCATCAGGCGTGCGATTGCTTCTTCGTAAGTAGGCAGAGTTGCCAAGCGGTCGATTTGAGCCGCAGAGATAAACTCACCTTCAAAGGCCGCAGCTTTAACCTCAAATTTTGCATTCGCTTTAGCGAAATCTTTGAACAGACGGGCAGCAGCGCCTGGGTGTTCAGTAGAGAATGCAATCAAGGTTGGACCGACAAACGTGTCTTTCAGGCACTCAAACTGAGTACCTTCTACGACGCGACGCATCAAGGTGTTGCGAACAACACGCATGTAAACGCCAGCTTCACGACCTGCTTTACGCAGTTCAGTCATTTTATCTACAGTCACGCCACGGGAATCCGCAACAACCGCAGACAGCGCGCCTTTGGCTACTTCGATGACTTCAGCAACAATCGCTTGTTTGTCTTGAAGATTTAATGCCATTAGCTTTTTGCTCCTGGATTTGGCCGGGGAAAATCCCCGGAACTCACATCACTTGTTATCGAGATCGATATCAAGCGTTCAAACACGGTGAGCAGAGAATCCAGCAAAGACAAATCTTAACTCTTTATAAAAAAGACAAAGAAATATTTTCTTCAGGCTCTGTCACCGTCTACGCAGGAAGGATTAAGTCCTTTTCAGGACACCTGCGGTCTTGGACGGA
This sequence comes from Rahnella sp. PD12R, assembly GCF_019200965.1. Classification (NCBI taxonomy): domain Bacteria; kingdom Pseudomonadati; phylum Pseudomonadota; class Gammaproteobacteria; order Enterobacterales; family Yersiniaceae; genus Rahnella; species Rahnella sp. PD12R. The sequence continues at coordinate 24,421 of NZ_JAHTMS010000020.1, forward strand.
GGCCTGGATAGGCCAGGCTCCAACCGAAAAATCTTGGTTTCGCATTAACGAAACAACGGGCCATAGATTCTAGACAAATCTACCGCCCGCGTAAAGCGATAAACGTCAGCAGTTAATTAGTTAACTGTTGCGCTCAGGCCGCTTTGATCAATAGCAAGACCCGCGCCCATGGTAGTGGACAGGCTTACTTTCTTGATGAAAACGCCTTTAGCCTGAGAAGGCTTCGCTTTTTTCAGAGCGACCAACAGAGCTTCCAGGTTTTCTTTCAGCTTGTCGGATTCGAAATCAACCTTACCAATGGTGGTATGGATGATGCCGTTTTTGTCGTTACGATAACGAACCTGACCTGCTTTAGCATTCTTAACTGCTTCAGCAACGTTAGGAGTTACAGTACCAACTTTCGGGTTAGGCATCAGGCCACGTGGACCCAGAACCTGACCTAATTGGCCAACAACGCGCATTGCATCAGGAGATGCGATAACAACGTCGAAGTTCATTTCGCCTTTCTTAATCTGGTCTGCCAGATCTTCCATACCTACCAGCTCAGCGCCTGCAGCTTTAGCAGCTTCAGCGTTTGCACCTTGGGTGAAGACGGCAACGCGAACAGAACGACCGGTGCCGTTAGGCAGAACGGTAGCACCACGAACGTTTTGATCAGATTTACGTGCATCGATGCCGAGGTTAACAGCAACGTCCACGCTTTCTACGAATTTAGCAGTGGCCAGCTCTTTGAGCAGAGCAACGGCTTCGGTGATGTCATACTGTTTAGTAGCATCAACTTTGTCACGGATCACGCGCATGCGCTTGGTCAGCTTAGCCATTCTATTAATCCTCCACTACCAGGCCCATGGAACGAGCAGTACCTTCGATGGAGCGAGTCATCGCTTCAACGTCAGAACCAGTCATGTCCGCAGCTTTGGTTTCTGCGATTTCACGAACCTGAGCACTCGTTACTTTACCAACTTTGTCTTTGTTCGGCTTGCCGGAACCAGACTTGATACCAGCCGCTTTCTTCAGCAGTACTGCTGCAGGAGGGGTTTTGGTAACGAAGGTGAAAGAACGGTCAGAATAAACAGTAATAACAACAGGAATTGGCAGGCCTTTTTCCATGCTATCAGTCTTAGCATTGAACGCCTTACAGAATTCCATGATGTTCACGCCTTGCTGACCCAGAGCTGGACCAACTGGCGGACTTGGGTTTGCCATACCGGCTGCAACTTGCAGCTTAACGTAGGCTTGTACTTTCTTGGCCATGGTAAATATCCTCGTTTGGGTGATATCGCCTGTTTGAAGAGGCTCCCCGTTATTTACAGTACTTCATACTTTTCACACGCAGAGGCTGCGCATAAAAACAAAAGGCGCGAAATTATAGTTCAATTTCGCGCCCTGTACAACATCTGTTCTAATGAATATTTAGAAAGGTGCCGTTAGCCTTTTTCAACCTGTCCGAAATCCAGTTCGACCGGTGTTGCACGGCCAAAGATGGAAACAGACACTTTCAAGCGGCTTTTTTCGTAATCAACTTCTTCGACCACACCATTGAAGTCCGCAAACGGACCGTCGTTAACACGTACCAGTTCACCTGGTTCAAACAATGTTTTAGGACGTGGCTTATCACCCACTTGTTGCAGGCGATTCATGATCGCATCGACTTCTTTATCGCTGATCGGTGCAGGACGATCTGACGTTCCGCCAATGAAGCCCATCACACGAGGAACGCTGCGAACTAAGTGCCAGCTGGCGTCATTCATCACCATCTGTACCAGCACATAACCCGGGAAGAATTTACGTTCGCTTTTACGGCGCTGGCCACCACGGATCTCAACCACTTCTTCGGTTGGAACCATGACTTCACCAAACAGTTCTTCCATGTCATGTAATTTGATGTGCTCACGCAGCGATTGCGCTACGCGGCCTTCAAAGCCAGAAAACGCCTGAACGACGTACCAACGTTTTTTAGGTGCTTCAGACATTTAGAACCTCAAGCCAGTAATGAAAGATACCAGGCGGACTAAAATACCATCCAGCCCCCACAGAATCAGAGACATAACGGCAGTTACCGCAGCAACGATCAGTGTGGTATGCAATGTTTCCTGGCGCGTTGGCCAAATGACTTTACGTACTTCGGTGCGCGCTTCACGAGCAAACGCAACTGTCGCCTTGCCTTTGGTGGTCAATAAAGCCACTGCGCCTGCAATTGCGATAATAACTACTACGGCTAACGCGCGTAACGGCAGGCTGTATGCACGGTAATAATAGTTACCGACAATAGCTACAACCAACAAAACGGCAACAACCAGCCACTTTACCGCTTCCAGGCCGCGCCCGCTCCCTTGAGCCTCGGTATTCGCACTCATAAACCAACCCGTCACAATGATTCAGAACAAACAACTTTGCCTCGCATTGCGAGGCAAACCAAACCGATCGATGCTCTACTCGAGCGCAATTCGGTGTTTTACGCTATATCTCAGAGCCTATCTCACCAGTGATTATGACGTATAAATCGCTGATGAGATAGGTTCTAGCACCACAGCGTAGAAAAAAGGGCATCGAATGATGCCCTTTTCGGGTGTGTTGCGTCAACGTATAGTGACAAAAAACTATCAGCGATTAAGCGATAACTTTAGCAACAACACCAGCGCCTACAGTACGGCCGCCTTCACGGATTGCGAAACGCAGACCGTCATCCATCGCGATTGGGTGGATCAAGGTAACAACCATTTTGATGTTGTCGCCTGGCATTACCATTTCAACGCCTTCTGGCAGTTCGATGGTACCGGTCACGTCAGTTGTACGGAAGTAGAACTGTGGACGGTAGCCTTTGAAGAATGGAGTATGACGACCACCTTCATCTTTGCTCAGAATATAAACTTCAGATTCGAACTGGGTGTGTGGTTTGATTGAGCCTGGTTTAGCCAGAACTTGACCACGTTCGATATCTTCACGTTTGATACCACGCAGCAGAACACCAACGTTCTCGCCTGCACGGCCTTCGTCCAGCAGTTTGCGGAACATTTCAACGCCAGTACAAGTTGATTTCACGGTATCTTTGATACCTACGATTTCAACTTCTTCGCCGACTTTAACGATACCGCGCTCTACACGACCGGTTACAACTGTACCACGACCGGAGATGGAGAATACGTCTTCGATTGGCAGCAGGAATGGCTTGTCAATTGCACGTTCTGGTTCTGGGATGTAAGAATCCAGGAAGCCAGCCAGTTCAATGATTTTTGCTTCGTAGTCTGCATCGCCTTCCAGTGCTTTCAGCGCTGAACCGCGAACAACCGGAGTGTCATCGCCTGGGAAGTCGTACATAGACAGAAGTTCACGAACTTCCATTTCTACCAGTTCCAGCAGCTCTTCGTCATCAACCATGTCACATTTGTTCAGGAACACGATGATGTAAGGAACGCCAACCTGACGACCCAGCARGATGTGCTCACGCGTCTGAGGCATAGGGCCGTCAGTTGCAGCAACAACCAGGATCGCGCCGTCCATCTGAGCAGCACCGGTGATCATGTTTTTCACGTAGTCGGCGTGCCCTGGGCAGTCAACGTGCGCGTAGTGACGGCTTGGGGTGTCATATTCAACGTGTGAAGTGTTGATGGTGATACCACGAGCTTTTTCTTCTGGTGCGTTATCGATCTGGTCGAATGCGCGTGCAGAACCGCCGTAGGTTTTAGCCAGAACGGTAGTGATTGCTGCAGTCAGGGTAGTTTTACCGTGGTCAACGTGGCCGATAGTACCAACGTTAACGTGCGGTTTTGTACGTTCAAACTTTTCTTTAGACATCGATTGTCCCTCTAAGACACGGTTAAATCGGTGGTATCACCACATCAACCAAGCATTTGCTTGACGAATTAGTTTACAGAAAGAAAATCAGGAGGGAGAATTTGGAAGTGGTGCTGATAGGCAGATTCGAACTGCCGACCTCACCCTTACCAAGGGTGCGCTCTACCAACTGAGCTATATCAGCACATACTTGGAGCGGGCAGTGGGAATCGAACCCACATCATCAGCTTGGAAGGCTGAGGTAATAGCCATTATACGATGCCCGCATCCTGGAACTCGGCTACCTGATTTTTCTGAAGAACTCGAAGACGGGGAAAAGGACGTGAGACACTTAATTCCTCACCTTCACTTAAAGCGACTCTTTCACTTTAAGTTGCTTCATTGCTGAAGCATGTATGGTGGTGGGGGAAGGATTCGAACCTTCGAAGTCGATGACGGCAGATTTACAGTCTGCTCCCTTTGGCCGCTCGGGAACCCCACCTAATTGTTAAGTACTTGAATGGTGCCGGCACCAAGAGTCGAACTCGGGACCTACTGATTACAAGTCAGTTGCTCTACCAACTGAGCTATGCCGGCATCAAGTGCTGCGCATTCTAGGGAGAGTTTACGGGGTATGCAACAAATAAATTGCATGTTTTGTTCTAACGCTCATGTTTTATTCAAAAAATAGGCTTTTGCCCTAATTAATGCGTTCGAAGGTTCAAATAATGTGCAAAAACACCCCCCTCACATCTCGTTGTCGAGCCTATGTCACGCCTTTTCCTCTCTGTTCATCCCCAAAAAAAATCATCCACTCCGCCAGTCTGGGCGATTTCTGCACTGAAAATGTGCTGTTGCTCCGTCAAAGATCACTTATCGGCGTTTTCTTTTTAGCTAATACTGATTTAACGGCATTTTTTGTTGGCTCAATTTTTGCAGCCTTCTATGCGGATGCACTGTTTCTTAAAGGAGTGCTGCAATGAAAATAGTCATGCTGAATGCGGCGACATTACCTGTCTATCGCGACGAACTAGCTCAACTTCTGGTAGAAGCCAACCAACAGGGAAGCTCTGCGGGTTTTCCATACGCCATAGAACAGCAAGATGCCGAGGATTCTTTCGATGATTTGCGCCCCGCGCTTGCTCAAAATGAGCGTGTGCTCTGGATTGCCCGGGATGAAAAAGGTGTTATGGGAACAGTCCAGCTGAATTTAACGCATCTGGCAGATTCACCGCATGAGGCAGAAATTAATACTCTTGTAGTTTGTGCTCGTGCGAGACGCCGGGGCGTCGGCAGATTGCTAATGCGTGAACTGGAACACACTGCTCAGAATCTGCGTTGTACCGTTCTGTCTTCTGATATGCAATCGGGTTCTGAAGCAGAAGCCTTTTACCGTGCTCAGGGATACCGCTGCGCAGCCTTGAAAGTTGAACCTGGCCGCTACAGCCGGAAAAATGAAGTGGTCTACTATAAGCGGCTCTCTGCGTTTGCCTGTTCCTCTCCTTCCCTCTTCTGACCTCCCATGGGGTGACGAAAGCCGCCCCAAACTTTTGCGATATCTTCCTTGTTTGCATAACTTTCTTAAAAATTTTTAAACTCAATCAAAGAAATCGATAAGTTATAAGAAAAAGATCTCTCCTGAAAATTAAGGTGTCTATAATATGCTGCTGGTTTACTGTCTGGAGTTGGCGTGATCGCCTTTCCTGACCTGCGCTAACAGGCAGACTTTAACTTATGAAAAAAAGAGACCCATCTTTGGCAACTCCTTATCTGCAGTTCGATCGTACGCAGTGGGCGGCCTTACGTGATTCAGTACCGCTAACGCTCAAAGAAGCGGAAGTCGTGAACCTGAAAGGTATCAATGAGGATTTATCTCTCGAGGAAGTCGCGCAGATCTATCTGCCGCTTTCACGCCTTCTCAATTTTTACATCAGTTCCAACTTGCGCCGGCAAGCTGTGCTCGAACAGTTCCTCGGTACAGACGGACAGAAAATACCTTATGTCATCGGCATTGCGGGAAGTGTTGCGGTGGGCAAAAGCACCACAGCGCGTGTCCTGCAGGCATTGCTGAGCCGTTGGCCAGAGCATCGTTCAGTGGAGCTGATTACTACTGACGGATTTCTCTATCCCAATAAAACGTTGCAGGAACGCGGGATCATGAAGAAGAAGGGGTTCCCGCAGTCTTACGATATGCATCAGCTGGTAAACTTCGTTTCTGAAGTTAAGTCAGGCGCTAAGCGTGTTACTGCCCCGGTGTATTCGCATCTGATTTATGATGTGATCCCCGATGGGAATAAAGTTATTGAGCAACCAGATATATTAATTCTTGAAGGGCTCAATGTTTTACAAAGTGGTATGGATTACCCTCACGATCCACATCATGTATTTGTTTCTGACTTTGTTGATTTTTCAATATATGTTGATGCACCGGAAGATTTATTACAGGGCTGGTATATTAATCGCTTCCTGAAATTCCGCCAGGGTGCATTCTCTGATCCCGACTCCTATTTCCATCACTATGCAAAACTGCCGGAAGAAGAAGCAGTAAATATTGCAACCCAGTTATGGAACGAAATTAACGGATTGAATTTAAAAGAAAACATATTACCGACCAGGGAAAGAGCCAGTCTAATCCTGACGAAAAGCGCGAATCATGCGGTTGAAAGCGTCCGGTTGAGAAAGTAAGTATTTCAGAGATGAATAAAGGAGAGCTTAGGCTCTCCTTTTATTTGTGCACAGAAAACCCCCAGCTAGGCTGGGGGTTCAGTAAAGCTGTCAGCTTTGAGCCAGTTATAAAAACCCCTTTTGATTTGTTAAAACAGTTTGCGGTCTGGCAACTGCAAAGGTTCAACAAGAAATCAAAAGGGGGTCCCAATGAGGGACGAAAAGAGCTTAGCGCACACGCGATGGAACTGTAAATATCACATAGTTTTTGCGCCGAAGTACCGTAGAAAGG
>NZ_JAHTMS010000022.1:0-27026 GCF_019200965.1 Rahnella sp. PD12R
TCATACTCCATTCTTCAAAGGCTACCGTCCACAGTTCTACTTCCGTACAACTGACGTGACCGGTACCATCGAACTGCCAGAAGGCGTTGAAATGGTAATGCCAGGCGACAACATCAAAATGGTTGTTACCTTGATCCACCCAATCGCGATGGATGACGGTCTGCGTTTCGCAATCCGTGAAGGCGGCCGTACTGTAGGCGCTGGTGTTGTTGCTAAAGTTATCGCTTAATCGCTGATAATTAAGAGCAAAAAAAGGGTGCCTCGGCACCCTTTTTTATTTTCAAAATTTTGTGACAGAAAAGGGATAAACAAGATTTGCAATAATAACCATTCTCATTTACAGTTAGTCTAAGATTTAAACGAAGTGTGGTTTATATGTACGTGTGTTTATGTAATTCAGTCAGTGATAAAACGATCAGACAGGCCGTCAGGCGTTACCAGCCACAAACTTTTCAACAGCTCAGAAATTTTGTTCCAGTAGGAACACAGTGTGGCAAATGTGTGCGGGCTGCACGACAGATAATGGAAGATGAATTACAACAAATCCCAGAGTTCAAAAACATCGCGTAAAAATACTTCGTTAAAAAGTGTGCCTTTTTTTTGACTTACTCTGTACCGGATCTACGCTTTAGATACCGGAACGGAGGAGTTACCTATGAAAGGCGATAAAAAAGTCATTGCTCATCTCAACAAACTTCTTGGAAATGAGCTGGTTGCAATTAACCAGTATTTTCTGCACGCCCGAATGTTCAAAAACTGGGGCTTAATGCGCCTGAATGGTATCGAGTATCATGAGTCTATCGACGAAATGAAACATGCCGATATTTACATTGAACGCATACTTTTCCTCGAAGGCATCCCTAACCTGCAAGATCTCGGAAAGCTCAACATTGGCGAAGATGTTGAAGAAATGCTGAAGTCAGATTTAGTACTTGAACTTGATGGGGCCAAAGACCTGAGAGAAGGGATTGCTTACGCTGATTCAGTCCATGATTATGTCAGCCGGGATTTAATGATTACTATTCTTGCAGACGAAGAACATCATATTGACTGGCTTGAAACTGAGATCGAATTGATCGGCCGTATTGGGTTACAAAACTACATCCAGTCCCAGCTCAAAGAAGCATCTCAATAGCAGTACCGATTACATCAGCCAGACAATATCATTCCTCTGGCTGATATAGATTAGAAGTCCGGATAATGAAAGGGCAGGGCCAAAAGGAATCAAACTACCTTGTCGGAAAATCCGACCCCAAACGATGGCATAAAAAATACCGATCAATGCAGCCAGCGTACATACAGCAGGTAATGCCTCCCAGCCTGACCAGGCGCCTATCGCCGCCAGTAATTTAAAATCACCAAAACCCATCCCCTCTTTCTTCATCACAAACCTCAAACACCAATAAAGAGACCAAAGAGACAGATAGCCCGAAACTGCGCCAAAAATAGCAGACTCAACGGGGACGCCATAACCAAGTGCACTTAACATCAGACCGAGCCACAGTAACGGCAGTGTTAAGGCATCCGGTAAAATGAATGTTGAAACGTCGATAACACTCAATGCGAAGAGAAAATAAGAAAACAGACAAACCACCAGCCACGACATAGGATTATCGAAGAGAAAGGACATACCCAAAAACATGAGCGCGCAGCTCCCGATGACAAAAAGGGAGCGGTATGAAAGCTGGCTCCGGTAATAAAGGCTGGGCCTTCGAAAACTCATCTGTCTAAGTAATAGAGATTTCGGGTATAAACCGGGCTCATCAGAGCGCCTCGCATAAGGGACATCGGGCAGATCGAACGGAAGCACAGGAGTCTCTGACGAGTCTGAAGCAAACTTTAGAATAAATCGGGTGACTACGACGTTGAGCAGCATACCGGCTAAAAAGCCGATGAAAGCAGCTACAGAATGGGCGACTCCCTGAAACGGGCCGTTTGATAAAATTGTATAGTACAAAGAATGTCCCCGGAACTAAGTCAAAGTCATAACACCTTTTATGACGGATGATATTGGCGCCTGAAGAGACAATGGCCTACTGAATTCATTATTAATCAAGACCGAAACAAGATGTTGATATCTCATCCAGTTGTAATACAGCTCGTCAATAAATGCAGATAAAACTCAGGTGATGGAACGAGTTGACGTTAGTGCAAAATAAAAGCAGTTCATTTGGTAATGACTGTTGCTTATTCTCCCTGTTTACGTATAATGCGCGGGCTTACCTAATCTTGGTAAGTCTGATTCGATAAGAATCAGCTGGCCGATAAGTTTACTTGCCGGTCGACAATACTCCCGATATGGGGGTTATGTTAAGAACGATTACACTCTCCCATCAATCGAAATGGGTATGAGGAGTAATCATTTACGTTTAAAATAATTGGAGCTCTGGTCTCATGCAGAACCAAAGAATCCGTATCCGCCTGAAAGCGTTTGATCATCGTCTGATCGATCAATCAACTGCGGAAATCGTTGAGACTGCGAAGCGCACTGGTGCGCAAGTTCGTGGTCCAATCCCGCTGCCGACCCGCAAAGAGCGCTTTACCATCCTGATTTCTCCGCACGTCAATAAAGATGCGCGCGATCAGTATGAGATTCGCACTCACAAGCGTCTGGTTGACATCGTTGAGCCAACCGAGAAAACCGTTGATGCTCTGATGCGTCTGGATCTGGCTGCTGGTGTAGACGTGCAGATCAGCCTGGGTTAATCAGGGTCATTGAGCGATTGAGAGGTTGAAACAATGATTGGTTTAGTCGGTAAGAAAGTGGGTATGACTCGTATCTTCACAGAAGATGGCGTTTCTATCCCTGTAACCGTTATCGAAATTGAAGCAAACCGCGTTACTCAGGTCAAAGACCTGGACAACGATGGTTACCGTGCTGTGCAGGTTACTACTGGTAGCAAAAAAGCTAACCGTGTAACCAAACCAGAAGCGGGTCACTTCGCTAAAGCTGGCGTTGAAGCTGGCCGCGGTCTGTGGGAATTCCGCCTTGCAGAAGGTGAAGAGTTTACTGCAGGTCAAAACATTAGCGTTGAAATTTTCGCAGACGTTAAGAAAGTTGATGTTACCGGTACTTCTAAAGGTAAAGGTTTTGCTGGCACAGTTAAGCGCTGGAATTTCCGTACCCAAGACGCTACCCACGGTAACTCCTTGTCTCACCGTGTTCCGGGTTCTATCGGTCAGAACCAGACTCCGGGCAAAGTGTTCAAAGGCAAGAAAATGGCAGGCCAACTGGGTAACGAGCGTGTAACCGTTCAAAGCCTGGACGTAGTACGTGTTGACGCTGAGCGCAACCTGCTGCTGGTCAAGGGTGCTGTTCCGGGTGCTACCGGTGGCAACCTGATCGTTAAACCTGCTGTTAAGGCTTAACGTCGAGGAGATAGGAATGGAATTAGTAGTGAAAGACGCGCAGAGCGCGCTGACTGTTTCCGAAACTACCTTCGGGCGTGATTTCAATGAAGCGCTGGTACACCAGGTCGTTGTTGCTTATGCAGCAGGTGCCCGTCAAGGTACTCGTGCTCAGAAGACCCGTGCTGAAGTAACTGGTTCCGGTAAAAAACCTTGGCGTCAGAAAGGTACTGGCCGTGCGCGTTCAGGTTCTGTAAAGAGCCCGATCTGGCGTTCCGGTGGTGTAACCTTCGCTGCCAAGCCACAGGACCACAGTCAAAAAGTAAATAAAAAGATGTACCGCGGCGCGCTGAAAAGCATCCTGTCCGAACTGGTACGTCAAGATCGTTTGATCGTTGTCGAGACGTTCTCTGTAGAAGCGCCTAAAACTAAGCTGCTGGCACAGAAACTGAAAGACATGGCTCTGGAAGACGTGCTGATTGTAACTGGCGAAGTCGACGAGAATCTGTTCCTGGCCGCACGTAACCTGTACAAGGTTGACGTTCGCGATGTAGCAGGTATCGATCCAGTAAGCCTGATCGCCTTCGACAAAGTGGTTATGACTGCTGACGCTGTGAAGCAAGTTGAGGAGATGCTGGCATGATTCGTGAAGAACGTCTGCTGAAAGTGCTGCGCGCGCCGCACGTTTCTGAAAAAGCTTCTACTGCGATGGAAAAGAACAACACCATCGTTCTCAAAGTTGCCAAAGACGCGACTAAAGCAGAAATCAAAGCTGCGGTTTCGAAACTGTTTGAAGTCGAAGTCGAAGATGTGAACACCTTGCTGGTTAAAGGCAAAGTTAAACGTCACGGTCAGCGTGTTGGTCGTCGTAGCGACTGGAAAAAAGCTTACGTCACCCTGAAAGAAGGCCAGAATCTGGACTTCATCAGCGGCGCTGAGTAAGTCGGAGGAGTAAGAACAATGGCAATTGTTAAATGTAAACCTACATCTCCGGGTCGTCGCCACGTTGTTAAAGTGGTTAACCCTGAGCTGCACAAGGGTAAACCTTTTGCCCCGCTGCTTGAAAAACTGAGCAAAAGCGGTGGCCGTAACAACAATGGCCGTATCACCACCCGTCATATCGGTGGTGGCCACAAACAGCATTATCGTCTGGTTGACTTCAAACGCAACAAAGATGGTATCGCTGCAGTGGTTGAGCGTCTGGAGTACGATCCGAACCGTTCCGCGAACATCGCGCTGGTTCTGTACAAAGACGGCGAACGCCGTTATATCCTGGCGCCGAAAGGCCTGAAAGTGGGTGACCAGATCCAATCTGGTGTTGATGCTGCAATCAAGACAGGTAACGCCCTGCCTATGCGCAACATCCCAGTAGGTTCAACGGTCCACAACGTAGAAATGAAACCAGGTAAAGGCGGCCAGATGGCTCGTTCAGCCGGTGCCTACGTTCAGATCGTTGCTCGTGACGGTTCCTACGTAACTCTGCGTCTGCGCTCTGGCGAAATGCGTAAAGTTCAAGTTGATTGCCGCGCCACCTTAGGTGAAGTCGGTAACTCTGAACATATGCTTCGCGTTCTGGGTAAAGCAGGTGCTGCTCGTTGGCGTGGTATTCGTCCTACCGTTCGCGGTACTGCGATGAACCCAGTCGATCACCCACACGGTGGTGGTGAAGGTCGTAACTTTGGTAAGCACCCGGTAACTCCGTGGGGCGTTCAAACCAAAGGTAAGAAGACCCGTAGCAACAAGCGTACTGATAAATTCATTGTACGTCGCCGTAGCAAAAAATAATTAGAGGATAAGCCATGCCACGTTCTCTCAAGAAAGGTCCTTTTATTGACCTGCACTTGCTGAAGAAGGTAGAGAAAGCGGTGGAAAGCGGTGACAAGAAGCCTTTGCGCACTTGGTCCCGTCGTTCAACGATCTTTCCTAACATGATCGGTTTGACCATCGCTGTCCATAATGGTCGTCAGCACGTACCAGTATTTGTTTCCGATGAAATGGTCGGTCACAAACTGGGTGAATTCGCGCCGACTCGTACTTATCGCGGCCATGCGGCTGATAAAAAAGCTAAAAAGCGCTAAGGTAGGAGGAAGAGATGGAAACTATCGCTAAACATCGCCACGCTCGTTCTTCTGCTCAGAAGGTTCGCCTTGTTGCGGACCTGATTCGCGGTAAGAAAGTGTCGCAAGCTCTGGAAACTCTGGCCTACACCAACAAGAAAGCTGCTGGTCTGGTTAAGAAGGTACTGGAGTCTGCCATTGCTAACGCAGAACACAACGATGGCGCTGACATCGATGATCTGAAAGTCACGAAGATTTTCGTAGACGAAGGCCCAAGCATGAAGCGCATTATGCCTCGTGCAAAAGGTCGTGCAGATCGCATTCTGAAGCGCACCAGCCACATCACTGTGGTTGTGTCCGATCGCTGAGACTCTGGAGACTAGCAATGGGTCAGAAAGTACATCCTAATGGTATTCGCCTGGGTATTGTCAAACCTTGGAACTCTACTTGGTATGCGAATACCAAAGAATTCGCTGACAACCTGGACAGCGACTTTAAAGTTCGCCAATTCTTGACTAAAGAACTGGCGAAAGCTTCCGTTTCTCGCATCGTTATCGAGCGTCCAGCGAAGAGCATCCGTGTGACTATTCACACCGCTCGTCCTGGCATCGTTATCGGCAAGAAAGGTGAAGATGTCGAAAAACTGCGTAAGGTCGTAGCGGATATCGCTGGCGTTCCTGCGCAGATTAACATCGCCGAAGTCCGTAAACCGGAACTGGACGCAAAATTGGTTGCTGACAGCATCACTTCACAGCTGGAACGTCGCGTTATGTTCCGTCGTGCTATGAAGCGTGCTGTACAGAACGCAATGCGTCTTGGCGCTAAAGGTATCAAAGTTGAAGTAAGCGGCCGCCTTGGCGGTGCTGAAATCGCGCGTACCGAATGGTACCGTGAAGGTCGTGTTCCGTTGCATACTCTGCGTGCGGATATCGATTACAACACATCTGAAGCGCACACCACTTATGGTGTAATCGGCGTTAAGGTATGGATCTTCAAAGGTGAGATCCTGGGTGGTATGGCTGCAGTTGAACAACCGGAACCGGCTGCTCAACCTAAAAAGCAGCAGCGTAAAGGCCGCAAGTAAGGAGAGTCGCTGATGTTACAACCAAAGCGTACAAAATTCCGTAAGGTGCACAAGGGCCGCAACCGTGGTCTTGCGCAAGGTACGGATGTGAGCTTCGGCACTTACGGTCTGAAAGCTGTTGGCCGTGGTCGTCTGACTGCTCGTCAAATTGAAGCAGCACGTCGTGCGATGACCCGTGCAGTTAAGCGTCAAGGTAAGATCTGGATCCGAGTATTCCCGGACAAACCGATCACCGAGAAACCGCTCGAAGTTCGTATGGGTAAAGGTAAAGGCAACGTAGAGTATTGGGTTGCTTTGATTCAGCCTGGTAAAGTCCTGTACGAAATGGACGGTGTGCCTGAAGAGCTGGCTCGTGAAGCCTTCCAGCTGGCAGCAGCCAAACTGCCTATCAAAACCACCTTTGTAACTAAGACGGTGATGTAATGAAAGCACAAGAGCTGCGCGAAAAAAGCGTGGAAGAGCTGAACACTGAGCTGCTGAACCTTTTGCGTGAGCAGTTTAACCTGCGCATGCAAACGGCAAGTGGCCAGTTGCAGCAAACACACCTGTTGAAACAAGTGCGTCGTGATGTTGCACGTGTGAAGACTTTACTGACTGAAAAGGCGGGTGCGTAATGACTGACAAGATCCGTACTCTGCAGGGTCGTGTAATCAGTGACAAAATGGAGAAATCCATCGTTGTTGCGATTGAACGTGTGGTGAAACACCCGATCTACGGGAAATTCATCAAGCGTACGACCAAATTGCACGTACATGACGAGAACAATGAATGTGGTATCGGCGACGTTGTAGAAATCAGCGAATGCCGTCCACTGTCTAAGACTAAGTCTTGGACCTTGGTTCGCGTTGTAGAGAAAGCGATTCTGTAATACAGTAGCGCCTCTCAAAAATAGATAAACGGCTCATGTACGTGGGCCGTTTATTTTTTCTACCCATAATCGGGAACCGGTGTTATAATGCCGCGCCCTCATATTGTGGGGATTTCTTAACGACCTATCCTGGGTCCTAAAGTTGTAGTTGACATTAGCGGAGCACTAACATGATCCAAGAACAGACTATGCTGACCGTGGCCGACAACTCCGGTGCACGTCGCGTAATGTGTATCAAGGTTCTAGGTGGCTCGCACCGTCGCTACGCAGGCGTCGGCGACATCATCAAAATTACCATCAAGGAAGCAATTCCTCGCGGTAAGGTGAAGAAAGGCGATGTGCTGAAGGCGGTAGTGGTGCGCACCAAGAAGGGTGTTCGTCGCCCGGACGGTTCTGTCATTCGCTTCGATGGTAATGCATGCGTTATTTTAAACAATAACAGCGAGCAGCCAATCGGCACGCGTATTTTTGGGCCGGTAACTCGTGAACTGCGTAATGAGAAGTTCATGAAAATTATCTCTCTGGCACCAGAAGTACTCTAAGGAGCGAACCATGGCAGCGAAAATCCGTCGTGATGACGAAGTTATCCTGCTTACCGGTAAAGATAAAGGTAAGCGCGGTAAAGTAAAAAATGTCCTGTCTTCTGGCAAGGTCATTGTTGAAGGTATCAACCTGGTTAAAAAACATCAGAAGCCTGTACCGGCCCTGAATCAACCAGGCGGCATCGTTGAAAAAGAAGCTGCAATTCCGGTTTCTAACGTTGCTCTCTTCAACACGGCTACTGGCAAGGCGGACCGTGTAGGCTTTAGATTCGAAGACGGCAAAAAAGTCCGTTTCTTCAAGTCTAACAGCGTAACTATCAAGTAATTTGGAGTAGTACGATGGCGAAACTGCATGATTACTACAAAGACGATGTCGTAAAAAAACTCATGGCTGAGTTTGGTTACAATTCTGTCATGCAAGTCCCTCGGGTCGAGAAGATCACCCTGAACATGGGTGTTGGTGAAGCGATCGCTGACAAGAAACTGCTGGATAACGCAGCAGCTGACCTGGCAGCAATCTCCGGTCAAAAACCGCTGATCACCAAAGCACGCAAATCAGTTGCAGGCTTCAAAATCCGTCAGGGCTATCCGATCGGCTGTAAAGTAACCCTCCGCGGCGAACGCATGTGGGAGTTCTTTGAGCGTCTGGTCTCTATTGCTGTTCCACGTATTCGTGACTTCCGCGGCTTGTCTGCTAAGTCTTTCGATGGTCGTGGTAACTACAGCATGGGCGTGCGTGAACAGATCATCTTCCCGGAAATCGATTATGATAAAGTCGATCGCGTTCGTGGTTTAGATATTACTATCACCACTACTGCGAAATCCGATGATGAAGGCCGTGCATTGCTGACAGCCTTTAACTTCCCGTTCCGCAAGTAAGGCAGGGTTACTAATGGCTAAGCAATCCATGAAAGCACGCGAAGTCGTTCGCGTAAAACTGGCTGATAAATACCGCGCTAAACGCGAGGAATTGAAAGCTATTATCTCTGGTGTGAACTCATCCGACGAAGATCGTTGGGATGCAGTTCTTAAGCTGCAGTCTCTGCCGCGTGATTCCAGCCCGTCTCGTCAGCGTAACCGCTGCCGTCAAACTGGTCGTCCGCATGCTTTCCTGCGGAAGTTCGGGTTGAGCCGTATTAAGGTCCGTGAAGCCGCCATGCGCGGTGAAATTCCGGGTCTTAAAAAGGCTAGCTGGTAATTGTCACCAATTGAATCACGGGAGTAAAGACAGATGAGCATGCAAGATCCGATCGCGGATATGCTGACCCGTATCCGTAACGGTCAAGCCGCGAACAAAGTTGCGGTCACCATGCCTTCCTCCAAGCTGAAAGTGGCTATTGCCAACGTGCTGAAGGAAGAAGGCTATATTGAAGAATTTAAAATCGAAGGCGACGCCAAACCTGAACTGGAATTAGTACTGAAGTACTTCCAGGGAAGCCCAGTGGTAGAAAGCATTCAACGTATCAGCCGTCCAGGCCTGCGCATCTACAAGAAAAAAGATGAGCTGCCTAAAGTTATGGCTGGTATGGGTATTGCTGTTATTTCTACCTCTAAAGGTGTTATGACCGATCGTGCAGCTCGCCAGGCTGGTCTTGGTGGCGAGATTATCTGCTACGTAGCTTAATTGGGAGGAAAGAATGTCTCGTGTTGCAAAAGCACCCGTCGTCATTCCTGCCGGCGTAGAGGTTAAACTCAACGGTCAGGTTATTTCGATTAAGGGTAAAAACGGCGAGCTGTCACGTACTATCCATGACGCTGTAGTTGTTAAACAGGAAGAAAATACACTGACTTTCGCTCCACGCGAAGGCGCTGTAGATGGTTGGGCCCAAGCGGGTACCACTCGTGCACTGTTGAACTCTATGGTTGTAGGTGTTACCGACGGCTTCACTAAAAAGCTTCAACTGGTAGGTGTTGGTTATCGTGCTGCTGTTAAAGGCAACGTGGTGAATTTAGCCTTAGGCTTCTCTCACCCGGTCGATCATCAACTGCCGGAAGGCATTACTGCAGAATGTCCGACCCAAACTGAAATCGTGCTGAAAGGCGCTGATAAGCAGGTAATCGGTCAGGTTGCTGCGGATTTACGTGCCTACCGTCGTCCTGAGCCTTATAAAGGCAAGGGTGTCCGTTACGCCGACGAAGTCGTGCGTACCAAAGAGGCTAAGAAGAAGTAAGGTAACACTATGGATAAGAAATCTGCTCGTATCCGTCGTGCGACCCGCGCACGCCGCAAGCTCAAAGAATTGGGTGCGACTCGTCTGGTGGTACATCGTACCCCGCGTCATATTTACGCACAGGTCATCGCACCAAACGGTTCTGAAGTCATAGTTGCTGCATCTACTGTAGAAAAAACTATCACTGAGCAACTGAAGTATACCGGCAACAAAGATGCTGCCACTGCTGTAGGTAAAGCTATCGCAGAACGCGCATTGGAAAAAGGGATCACGAAAGTATCCTTTGACCGTTCCGGTTTCCAATATCATGGTCGAGTCCAGGCACTGGCAGATGCTGCCCGTGAAGCTGGCCTTCAGTTCTAAGGAAGAGGTTTAAGATGGCTCACATCGAAAAACAAGCTGGCGAACTGCAGGAAAAGCTGATCGCGGTAAACCGCGTATCTAAAACCGTAAAAGGTGGCCGTATCTTCAGCTTTACCGCACTGACAGTAGTTGGTGATGGTAACGGTCGCGTTGGTTTTGGCTACGGCAAAGCACGCGAAGTTCCGGCAGCGATCCAGAAAGCGATGGAAAAAGCCCGTCGCAACATGTTGAATGTCGCGCTGAATAGCGGCACCCTGCAGCATCCTGTTAAAGGTGCTCATACGGGTTCCCGTGTGTTCATGCAGCCGGCTTCCGAAGGTACCGGTATCATCGCCGGTGGTGCAATGCGCGCCGTCCTGGAAGTTGCAGGGGTACATAACGTATTGGCTAAAGCTTATGGTTCTACAAACCCGATTAACGTGGTTCGTGCAACTATCGACGCTCTGGCAAATATGAAATCCCCACAAATGGTCGCTGCCAAGCGTGGTAAATCCGTTGAAGAAATTCTGGGGTAATTAACCATGGCAAAGACTATTAAAGTTACACAAACTCGCAGTTCTATTGGCCGCCTGCCTAAGCATAAAGCTACTCTGGTTGGTCTGGGTCTGCGTCGTATTGGTCACACCGTAGAGCGCGAGGATACTCCTGCTGTACGCGGTATGATCAACCTGGTTTCCTACATGGTTAAGGTTGAGGAGTAAGAGATGCGTTTAAATACTCTGTCTCCGGCTGATGGTGCCAAACAAGCGCCAAGGCGTGTAGGTCGTGGTATTGGTTCTGGCCTGGGTAAAACCGGTGGTCGTGGTCACAAAGGTCAGAACTCACGTTCTGGCGGTGGCGTACGTCGCGGTTTTGAAGGTGGTCAGATGCCTTTATATCGTCGTCTGCCGAAATTCGGCTTCACCTCCCGCAAAGCTATGATCACGGCAGAAGTTCGTCTGTCTGAACTGGCTCTGGTGGAAGGCGACGTGATCGACCTGAACGCGCTGAAAGCCGCTAACGTAGTTGGTATCCAGATCGAGTTCGCGAAAGTAATCCTTTCAGGCGAAGTTGGTCGTGCGGTAACTCTGCGTGGTTTGCGTGTCACCAAAGGCGCTCGTGTTGCTATCGAAGCTGCTGGCGGTAAAATTGAGGAATAAGTAGCAGATGGCTAAGCAACCGGGATTAGATTTTCAAAGTGCCAAGGGTGGACTAGGCGAACTGAAGCGCAGACTTTTGTTTGTTATCGGTGCGCTGATTGTTTTCCGTATCGGCTCTTTTATTCCGATCCCTGGTATTGATGCCACTGTACTTGCCAAATTGCTCGAGCAGCAAAGAGGCACCATCATTGAAATGTTTAATATGTTCTCTGGTGGTGCTCTCAGCCGTGCTTCAATCTTTGCTCTGGGGATCATGCCGTACATTTCGGCATCGATCATTATCCAGTTGTTAACGGTGGTTCATCCAGCGTTGGCGGAAATTAAGAAAGAAGGGGAGGCTGGCCGTCGTAAGATTAGCCAGTACACCCGTTACGGTACGCTGGTATTGGCAGTGTTTCAGTCTATCGGTATTGCTACCGGTTTGCCGAACATGCCTGGTATGCAAGGCCTGGTGTTAAACCCAGGCTTCGCATTCTACTTTACTGCAGTTGTGAGTCTGGTTACCGGGACAATGTTCCTGATGTGGCTGGGTGAACAAATTACTGAACGAGGTATCGGTAACGGTATTTCGATCATTATTTTTGCCGGTATCGTAGCGGGTCTTCCGCCAGCAGTTGCCCATACTATCGAACAAGCTCGGCAAGGCGACCTGCACTTCCTCCTGTTGCTGTTGGTTGCAGTTTTAGTGTTTGCAGTGACTTTCTTTGTTGTGTTTGTAGAACGTGGTCAACGTCGTATCGTCGTTAACTACGCCAAGCGTCAACAGGGTCGTCGTGTCTATGCAGCACAGAGCACGCACTTACCGTTGAAAGTGAATATGGCCGGGGTTATCCCAGCAATCTTCGCTTCCAGCATTATTCTGTTCCCTGCCACGATTGCATCATGGTTCGGGGGCGGAACTGGTTGGAACTGGCTGACTACGATTTCGCTGTATTTGCAGCCTGGACAACCGCTTTATGTGTTACTCTATGCGACTGCAATCATCTTCTTCTGTTTCTTTTATACTGCGTTGGTGTTCAACCCGCGTGAGACAGCAGATAACCTGAAGAAGTCCGGTGCATTTGTACCAGGAATTCGTCCGGGAGAGCAAACGGCGAAGTACATCGATAAAGTAATGACTCGCTTAACCTTAATCGGTGCGATGTATATTACTTTCATCTGCCTTATCCCGGAGTTCATGCGTGACGCGATGAAAGTTCCATTCTACTTTGGTGGTACTTCACTACTAATTGTAGTCGTTGTCATTATGGACTTTATGGCTCAAGTGCAAACTCTGATGATGTCAAGTCAGTATGAGTCTGCATTGAAGAAAGCAAACCTGAAAGGCTATAACCGCTAATCTGGTGCGTTTGCGAAGTTACGGAGAGTAAAAATGAAAGTTCGTGCTTCCGTCAAGAAATTATGTCGTAACTGCAAAATTGTTAAGCGTAACGGTATCGTTCGCGTAATCTGCAGCGCAGAACCGAAGCATAAACAGCGTCAAGGCTGATTATCTCGCATATTTTTCTTGCAAAGTTGGGTTGAGCTGGCTAGATTAGCCAGCCAATCTTTTGTATGTAAGCAGCAATACTATTTGAGTATCCTGAAAACGGGCTTTTCAGAATGGTATTGCCGTATATAAATAGTAGGAGTGCATAGTGGCCCGTATAGCAGGCATTAACATTCCTGATCAGAAACATACCGTGATCGCATTAACTTCGATCTACGGCATCGGCAAAACCCGCTCACAGTCTATCTGTGCTGCATCCGGTATTGCTGAAAATGTTAAGATCAGTGAGCTGTCTGAAGAGCAAATCGAAAAACTGCGTGACGAAGTTGCCAAGTTCATTGTTGAAGGTGATCTGCGTCGTGAAGTCACCCTGAGCATCAAGCGTCTTATGGACCTTGGGACTTATCGTGGTTTGCGTCATCGTCGTGGTCTTCCAGTACGCGGTCAGCGTACCAAGACTAACGCACGTACCCGTAAGGGTCCGCGTAAACCGATCAAGAAATAATCGGGGTGATTGAATAAATGGCAAAGGCACCTGTTCGTACACGTAAACGTGTAAGAAAACAAGTCTCTGACGGCGTGGCTCATATCCATGCTTCTTTCAACAACACCATTGTTACCATTACCGATCGTCAGGGTAATGCTTTGGGTTGGGCAACAGCTGGTGGTTCCGGTTTCCGTGGTTCTCGTAAATCCACTCCGTTCGCAGCTCAGGTTGCAGCAGAGCGCTGCGCTGACGCAGTGAAAGAATACGGTATCAAGAATCTGGAAGTTATGGTTAAAGGACCTGGTCCTGGTCGTGAGTCTACTATCCGCGCATTAAACGCGGCTGGTTTCCGCATCACTAATATTACTGATGTGACTCCTATCCCTCATAACGGTTGTCGTCCGCCGAAAAAGCGCCGCGTATAACGCTGCTTTTTTAGGTTTGTTGGAGAGAGAAAATGGCAAGATATTTGGGTCCTAAGCTCAAGCTTAGCCGTCGTGAGGGCACAGATTTATTCCTTAAATCTGGCGTTCGCGCGATCGATACCAAGTGTAAAATTGAACAAGCTCCTGGTCAGCATGGTGCGCGTAAACCGCGTCTGTCTGACTACGGTGTACAGTTACGTGAAAAGCAAAAAGTTCGCCGTATCTACGGTGTTCTGGAGCGTCAGTTCCGTAACTATTACAAAGAAGCAGCACGCCTGAAAGGCAACACCGGTGCAAACCTGTTGCAACTGCTTGAAGGTCGTTTGGACAACGTTGTTTATCGTATGGGCTTCGGCGCTACTCGTGCGGAATCGCGCCAGTTAGTTAGCCACAAAGCTATCATGGTAAACGGTCGCGTTGTTAACATCGCTTCTTATCAGGTATCTCCGAATGACGTTGTCAGCATCCGTGAGAAAGCTAAAAAGCAATCTCGCGTGAAGGCCGCTTTGGAGTTGGCTGAACAGCGTGAAAAGCCGACTTGGCTTGAAGTTGATGCTGCTAAGATGGAAGGTGTGTTCAAGCGTATGCCTGAACGTACTGATCTGTCTTCCGACATTAACGAACACCTGATCGTCGAGCTTTACTCCAAGTAAAGCTTAGTACCAAAGAGAGGACACAATGCAGGGTTCTGTGACAGAGTTTCTAAAACCGCGCCTGGTAGATATCGAGCAAGTCAGTTCGACGCACGCCAAGGTGACCCTTGAGCCTTTAGAACGTGGCTTTGGCCATACTTTAGGCAACGCACTGCGCCGTATTCTGCTTTCATCCATGCCGGGTTGCGCGGTGACCGAGGTTGAGATTGATGGTGTACTGCATGAGTACAGCACCAAAGAAGGCGTACAGGAAGATATCCTGGAGATCCTGCTCAACCTGAAAGGGCTGGCGGTGAGAGTTCAAGGGAAAGATGAAGTTATTCTTACCCTGAATAAGTCTGGCATTGGCCCTGTGACTGCAGCCGACATTACCCATGATGGTGATGTCGAAATCGTCAAGCCGCAACATGTCATCTGCCACCTGACCGATGAGAACGCTGCTATTAGCATGCGTATCAAAGTTCAGCGCGGTCGTGGTTATGTGCCGGCGTCTGCCCGAATTCATTCGGAAGAAGATGAGCGCCCAATTGGTCGTCTGTTAGTAGACGCATGTTACAGCCCTGTAGAGCGAATTGCCTACAATGTTGAAGCAGCGCGTGTCGAACAGCGTACTGATTTGGACAAGCTGGTTATCGAAATGGAAACCAACGGTACGATCGATCCTGAAGAGGCGATCCGTCGTGCGGCAACCATTCTTGCTGAACAACTTGAAGCTTTCGTTGATTTACGTGATGTACGTCAACCGGAAGTCAAAGAAGAGAAGCCGGAATTCGATCCAATCCTGCTGCGCCCTGTTGACGATCTGGAATTGACTGTCCGCTCTGCTAACTGCCTTAAGGCAGAAGCAATCCACTACATCGGTGATCTGGTACAGCGTACCGAGGTTGAGTTACTTAAAACACCTAACCTGGGTAAAAAATCTCTTACTGAGATCAAAGACGTACTTGCGTCCCGTGGTTTGTCTCTGGGCATGCGCCTGGAAAACTGGCCACCAGCAAGTATTGCTGACGAGTAACCGGATCACAGGTTAAGGTTTTACTGAGAAGGATAAGGTCATGCGCCATCGTAAGAGTGGTCGTCAACTGAACCGTAACAGCAGCCACCGACAGGCTATGTTCCGTAACATGGCCGGCTCTTTGGTTCGTCATGAGATCATCAAGACGACCCTGCCGAAAGCGAAAGAGCTGCGTCGCGTTGTTGAGCCGCTGATTACTCTTGCCAAGACCGACAACGTTGCAAATCGTCGTCTGGCATTCGCCCGTACTCGTGATAACGAGATCGTGGCAAAACTGTTTAATGAACTGGGCCCGCGTTTCGCGAGCCGTGCCGGTGGTTACACTCGCATTCTGAAGTGTGGTTTCCGTGCAGGCGACAATGCGCCGATGGCTTACATCGAGCTCGTTGATCGTGCAGAGTCACAAGCAGAAGTAGCAACTGCTGAATAATCTGTAGATGCATGAAAAAGCCGGGCTCTGCCCGGTTTTTTTACGTCTAAATTTTGATGCTTTAAATTTCGTCACCTCCGGCACCATTCATCCTGAATTTCTCTTCTTTCCGCGCTATGCTGCCTTAAAGTTGTGAAGCTAACCGTTTGGCTGAGGCAAAAATCATGTTTCTGATCGACCAGTGGGTTGAAAAACACATTAAAGAGGCCCGGGAAAATGGTGAGTTTGATAATCTTCCGGGAGCTGGCCGCCCTCTTATACTCGATGATGACAACGGCATTCCTGAAGAGCTAAGAACCGCTTATCGCATTCTTAAAAACGCAGGTTATTTGCCTCCTGAGCTACAGGACCGAAAAGAAGCGATCGAATTAGATCATATGCTTCATGTTCTAACGCGAGAGGATCCTCAGTTTTCAGTTGTTGAAAAGCGTCTCAAAGTGCTCCAACTGCGTTTGCAGCAAGCGGGAATGAATATCGATTTTCTTCATGGGCGCTACAAAGATACGCTCAAGGATAAATTTAGAGGTGAGTGAATATGTATAAAATTGGTGAGCTAGCTGCTTTGGCGGGGGTCTCTACGGATACTGTTCGTTATTATGAAAAACAGGAAATGATGGCAGCGGGTTTACGAACTACCTCCGGTTATCGTCAATATGATGAAAACGACTTACAACGGTTGCGTTTCATTCGGTATGCAAAATCTACCGGGTTTACGCTTGAAGCAATTAAAGAATTGCTTTCGATTCGGGTCGATCCTGAACATCATACATGTCAGGAATCAAAGTCTATCGTTGATGAGCGTCTGGCTGAGGTTGAGCTCAAATTACAAGAGCTCACCCGGATGCGTGAATCGTTGAAAAGATTGAGTGCTGCCTGCTGTGGTTCTGCGCATACCAGTGAGAGTTGTTCAATATTAGAGGCGCTTGAAGATGGGGCAGGAAAAGTGATTTAATCTGCTCAAGCACTTTGAAAAGTGCTACCGGTTGGAAATTAAACGCAGTATTATGCGCTGGCAATTTAGCCATGTTGCATTTCTAAAGAACGAGGGAGTTATGACTCAATATAAGCACCAAAAGGGGACCATTCAGGATAATGCCTTGCAGGCTCTTCTTCATGATCCACTGTTTAAGCAGCGCATTGAAAAGAATCTAAAGGGTAAGGGAAGTTATCGTAGAAAAGAAAAAAATGGGAAAGGGAATTATATGAAGGGCAGTGTTGAGCGTTTAATCGAATATTCAACACTGCCCTTATAAAACTGAAAGCAACAGCAACTTTCTTCTTTGTTACAATCTCGGTGTTTGCTGCTCTTTAAGCAGATCACGAATTTCTGCCAGCAAAGTTTCTTCCGCAGTCGGTTTCGGTGGTGCCGCAGGAACATCTTCCTGTTTACGGCGCATTTTGTTCATCAGAGTGATTGCGCAGAAGATTGCCAAAGCAACAATGACGAAATCAAAAATATTTTGGATAAACACACCGTAATGCATTACGACTGCCGGCACCGTTCCTTGTGCGTCTCTGAGTACAAAAGCGAATTGCTTGAAATCGACTCCACCAATGAGTAAACCCAGCGGTGGCATAATAATATCAGCAACAAATGATGACACTATCTTGCCGAAGGCTGCACCAATGATTACACCGACGGCAAGGTCGACCACGTTGCCACGCATGGCAAATTCACGAAACTCTTTCATAAAACTCATAAAATACTCCTTGGCAAATTCATCAAATGTGTCCAACCAAGTAAAGACCATTTGTCGCGTCTTCGCTACAAAAGTTCTCTACTGAATCCTGCTTAACGCCATATATTATCGGCAATTCATAAATTTATAAGAAGAACGGGCTAGGTTGGAACAAACGTTCCACATCCCTGACAAATTTCTTATCTGTAATGAACATCACCACATGATCACCTTGTTGGATCCTGCTGTTTCCATTAGCAATGATGACGTCATTCCCACGGACGATCGCGCCGATAGTCGTACCTGGCGGCAATTTAATTTGCTCTACCGTACGACCAACAACTTTAGAGGTTGTCTCATCGCCATGTGCAATCGCCTCAATAGCTTCGGCTACACCACGGCGTAATGACGAAACGCTGACGATATCTGCTTTTCTGACGTGTCCAAGCAGTGCTGAAATCGTTGCCTGCTGAGGTGAAATCGCAATATCAATCACGCTTCCTTGCACCAGGTCCACATACGCGCTGCGCTGAATGAGAACCATCGCTTTTTTGGCACCCATACGCTTTGCAAGCATCGCCGACATAATATTTGCTTCATCATCATTGGTAATCGCAATAAACACATCGACTTGTTCGATATGTTCTTCCGCTAACAACTCCTGATCAGAAGCATCGCCGTAGAAGACGATCGTGTCCTGCAGCAACTCGGCCAGTTCAGCTGCACGCTGCTGATCGCGTTCGATCAGTTTTACGCTGTAATTCTTCTCAAGCTTCTGAGCCAGCCCGGCACCCACATTGCCGCCGCCGACAATCATGATCCGCTTATACGGTTTTTCCAGCCGTTGAAGTTCGCTCATAACCGCACGGATGTGCTGAGAGGCGGCTACAAAGAACACTTCATCACCGGCTTCGATAATGGTTGAGCCCTGCGGACGAATCGGACGGTCCTGGCGGAAAATTGCCGCAACGCGAGTTTCGATGTGCGGCATATGTTCACGCATTGAAGAGAGCGCATTACCTACCAGAGGGCCGCCATAATAGGCTTTCACCGCGGCAATGCTCACTTTCCCTTCTGCAAAGTTCACAACCTGTAATGCGCCCGGATACTCGATTAATTTGTAGATGTAATCGGTAACTAATTGCTCAGGCGAAATCAGATGGTCAATCGGCACAGCTTCTGGATGGAAAAGCTTTTCGGATTCACGGATGTATTCCGTGGAGCGGATGCGTGCGATGCGGTTTGGGGTATTGAAAAGTGAATACGCAATTTGACATGCCACCATGTTGGTTTCGTCAGAATTAGTCACAGCCACCAACATATCGGCATCTTCAGCTCCGGCCTCGCGGAGTACACGTGGGTGAGAGCCATGTCCCTGCACAACGCGCAGGTCAAATTTGTCCTGAAGCTGACGTAACCGAACGGTGTTGGTATCGACAACGGTAATGTCGTTGTTTTCACCCACCAGATTTTCAGCGAGTGTTCCACCAACCTGTCCGGCACCGAGAATTATTATTTTCATATGACTCTCTGCTTGGCTTCGAAGATTTCAGCCTGAGTAAGTAGCATTAATAGTAAACAATCAGCTTTTGATCAGTTTAGCGTAATAGAATCCATCGCCATCTTCGGCGTGCGGAAGGTTTTGCCTGCCTGGTTTTTCCGTCGTGCCTGTCTCAACCAGCGTCGCATCCGGGTGAGATTTAAGAAATTCCGCTATTTGCAGGCAATTTTCTTCGGGCAAAACTGAGCATGTTGCGTAAACCATTACACCCTTGCTTTTGAGGCGCGGCCAGACGGCTTCCAGGATCTCTTTTTGCAAGCCCGCCAGCTCAGTAATATCGCTGTCTCTGCGTAGCCACTTTATGTCGGGATGCCGGCGGATAACGCCGGTCGCCGAACACGGCGCATCCAGCAGAATGCGGTCAAAGATACGCTCGCCCGCCCAAGCTTGTGGCTCACGCCCATCGCCTTGCTTCACTTCCGCATTAAGTTTTAAACGCTGCAGATTCTCATGAACACGCTTCAGGCGTTGTTCATCCACGTCCACAGCCATCACATGAGACTTAGGCGCTGCTTCCAATATGTGGGTTGTTTTACCGCCAGGCGCGCAGCACAAATCAAGGATCATCTCGCCATCCTGCGGATCCAGCAGATCAACGCTGCCTTGTGCAGAAGCGTCCTGAACCGTCACCCATCCTTCGGAAAATCCTGGGAGCAGACTGACCTGACAAGGCGTGATCAGACGCAGTGCATCGGAATATTCAGGATGTGGAACGGCTTCAATCTGCGCTTCATTCAACAATAGAAGATAATCGTCGCGGGTATTGTGTATGCGGTTTACGCGTAGCCACATAGGCGGTCTTTGATTGTTCGCATCAACAATGCTTTCCCAGGCGTCGGGATAGGCTTTCTTCAGACGATTAAGAAGCCAGCTCGGATGGAGATAGCGGCTGTCGTTATTGGCCATACGTTGCAGTAATTCTTCCTGCTGACGCTGGAACTGACGAAGAACGCCGTTGATCAGACCTTTTAGCTGAGGGCGCTTTAGTGCCACAGCACCATCAACAGTTTCTGCCAACACTGCGTGAGCGGGAATACGCGTATGAATTAGCTGATACAGACCAACCATCAGTAAGTAATGCAGTGTCCGTTGCTTTCCCGTCAACGGTTTTGCCATGAGTTGTTGCAGGCACCACTCGAGCTGAGGCAATACCCTCAGCGTGCCGAAACATAATTCTTGCAACAATCCGCGATCTTTTTCTGAAATATTTTTCTGCAAACCGGGAAGGACCGTCGACAAAGACAGGCCTTTGTCTAAAACCTGACTGATGGCTTGAGCTGCAATACTACGAAGATTATAGGCTGTTTTCATTGTTCAAATGGCTGAATGGATCAGCATTATCAGAAAGATAAGGCCCGACGAAATATCGGGCGTAGTCGGAAGGGTCAGGCTAAACGAGCGCCTTCGATAAACCATTCACGACGAGAGTTCAGCAAGTCCTGTGCGGACATTGCTTTTTTACCTGAAGGTTGCAACTGGGTGATATTCAGGATGCCGTCAGACGTAGCAACCTGGATCCCCTTTTTATCTGCAGAAACAATGGTGCCGGGCAGGGGGCTATGGCTTGCAGGCAAACTTTCAGCTGACCAGACTTTTACGGGCTGGTCGTCAATCATAAAGAAACTGACAGGCCACGGATTAAATGCACGTATACAACGTTCCAGCTGGTCTGCGGAAAGCGTCCAGTCTAAGCGGGCTTCCTCTTTGCTCAGCTTTTCAGCGTACGTAACGAGTTTTTCGTTCTGAACTTCTGGTTGAGCCGTGCCGTTCGCCAGCTGCCCGAGCGTTTCAAGCATACCTTCCGGGCCGAGCTCAGCCAGTTTGTTGTACAGGGATGCACTGGTATCTTCCGGAAGAATGTCACATTCCACTTTATGCAGCATGTCGCCGGTATCCAGACCCACATCCATCTGCATGATAGTGATACCGGTTTTAGCATCGCCCGCCCACAAGGAACGCTGAATCGGCGCGGCACCACGCCAGCGTGGCAACAGGGAGCCGTGCACGTTAATGCAGCCCAGTTTAGGCATATCCAGCACAGCTTTAGGGAGAATCAGGCCATAAGCTACGACCACCATCACATCAGCTTCCAAATCGGACACAAGTGTCTGGTTTTCTTCAGGGCGCAAAGATTTCGGCTGAAACACGGGAATATCATGAGCAAGTGCCAGCGTTTTTACCGGGCTTGCAGTCAGCTTATTACCACGGCCGGCCGGGCGGTCGGGTTGGGTAAATACACCCACAACCTGATGTTCTGATGACAAAAGCGCGTCAAGATGACGCGCTGCGAAGTCTGGGGTACCGGCAAATATGATCCGCAAAGCAGTGTCCTGTGTTACTCGAATATTAGTCAGCCCGCGCGTTCAGCTTGGCCATTTTTTCCATCTTCTGGCGGATACGCTGACGTTTCAGTGGCGACAAGTAATCCACGAATAATTTACCCACCAGATGATCCATTTCATGCTGGATGCAAATCGCCAGTAAGTCATCAGCTTCCAGCTCAAAGGTTTTACCCTCTCGGTCCAGAGCGCGGACTTTCACTTTCTCCGCACGCGGCACCAGCGCACGTTGATCAGGGATCGACAGGCAGCCTTCTTCAATACCAGTTTCGCCGCTTTTTTCCAGCAGCTCAGGATTGATGAGAACCAGTCGTTCGTCGCGATTTTCAGAGACATCGATAACGATAATACGTTGATGAATGTCTACCTGAGTTGCAGCCAGGCCAATGCCTTCTTCTGCATACATGGTTTCAAACATATCATCCACGATCTGCTGAATTTCGGCGTTAACTTCTTTGACCGGTTTTGCAGTAATGCGAAGCCGCTCGTCTGGGAAATGTAATATCTGTAATACGGACATATTTTTCTGGATCTTTATTCAATTGATTGAAGATATATAGACTCTATTCTAGACATTTCCTGCTCCGATTGACAGCATCCTCTGCCAATTGAATCCTTCGTCGAAAGGCATTGAACAGAGGCAGGATAATGACATTACAGGAAGTATGGATACGTTTATCAGCCGTCAGGCGCCTTGATGCTGGCCATGCCGAAGGCATAATTCGGGCACTCTTCTGCCAGGGGCATTATGGTCCATCTGAATTATTCTCGTGCGGGCTTAACGCGGAGCAAATAGAAGATTTCAGGAATATCAATCAGCAATGGCTATCCGCGTCGCTAAACTGGCTGGAAGGGGATAGCCGATATCTTGTCACATTTGGCTGTGCGCTCTACCCGCCTTTGTTAGCGCAGATTCCGTCTCCGCCATTGATTTTGTTCGCCGAAGGAAATCCGGATTTACTGTTATCTCCTCAAATAGCGATGGTGGGAAGCCGTCACTACTCCCATTACGGTGAACAATATGCACAGGTTTTTGCCGGCGGGCTGGTAAGCAGCGGCTTTACCGTGACGAGCGGTCTTGCAATGGGAATTGATGGAATAAGTCATAAAGCTACATTAGAGGCGCGGGGGAAAACTATCGCCGTTCTTGGCAGCGGGCTGATGAAACGTTATCCATCCCGTCATTTGATGTTAGCCGACAGTATTCTTGAGCAAGGTGGGGCGCTGATTTCTGAGCATCTGGTGACGGCGCCGCCACTAGCGGCCAACTTTCCGCGCCGGAACCGTATTATCAGTGGTCTCAGCGCGGGTGTTCTGGTTGTTGAGGCAACGTTGCGTAGCGGGTCGTTGATCACCGCCCGTTATGCACTTGAACAGGGAAGAGAGGTTTTTGCTTTGCCCGGGCCTTTAGGCAGCCCGACGTCAGAAGGAACCCACTGGCTTATCCAACAGGGCGCTTACCTGGTTACTGAACCTAACGATATTGCCGAGCATATTGGCAGCGGCTTAACCTGGTTTCCGACTCTGCCAATCCCCGAACGGCCAAAAGCACCCCGTGATAAGCCACCAAAGGCGTCAGAGGCGATTATTTGTGCACAAGAATGCGAAGTTGAATTGCCATTTGCTGATGTGTTGGCTAACGTAGAATATGAGGTGACATCTGTTGACGTCGTCGCCGAACGTGCCGGCCAACCTGTGCCAGAAGTGGTAGGTAAACTACTCGAGCTGGAGTTAGCAGGATGGATCGCAGCTGTATCCGGCGGCTATGTCCGAATTAAGAGGGCAAGCCATGTTCGACGTACTAATGTACTTATTTGAAACTTACATTCACAACGAAGCGGAGATGAATGTTGACGAGGATAGGTTAACGGATGACTTGACCGAGGCTGGTTTTCACCGGGCCGATATTCACAATGCGCTGAATTGGCTTGAAAAACTTGCGGATATGCAAGAGGGTGGAACCCCATCTTATATGCTGGATTCAGATCCTTCAGCATTACGTGTTTACACCGACGAGGAAACGAGCCGGTTAGATAGCAGTTGTCGTGGCTTTTTGTTGTTCCTGGAACAGATAAAGGTTTTAAACTTCGATACCCGGGAAATGGTTATCGATCGTGTTATGGCTCTGGACACTGAAGAATTCGATCTTGAGGATCTTAAGTGGGTGGTGCTGATGGTTCTTTTTAATATTCCCGGATATGAAAGTGCATATCAGCAAATGGAAGAGCTGTTATTTGAAGTTAATGAAGGTTATCTGCATTAAGAGATAACAGGTAAAACGTAACATATGACAAAAGCAGCACTTTTTGCTGAGAAGCAAAATGAATCCTGTCCGGAATGCGGGGCCGAACTGGTGATCCGTAGTGGTCGCCACGGCCCTTTTCTCAGCTGTTCATCCTATCCACAGTGCGAATATATCCGCCCCCTGAAATCACAGGCCGACGGACATATTGTGAAAATCCTGGACGGGCAGTTATGTCCTAAATGCAGCGCCACGCTGGTGCTTCGCCAGGGACGTTATGGGATGTTTATCGGGTGCAGCGAGTATCCGGAATGCGACCATATTGAAGTCATCGATAAACCCGAAGAAACCAGCCTCAGTTGTCCGCAATGCGGCAAAGGACATCTGCTGCAGCGTAAGTCTCGATTTGGTAAGGTTTTTCACGCCTGCGACCGCTACCCGGACTGCCAGTTTGCCATCAATAATAAGCCCGTTGCCGGCGAGTGCGTGCACTGCCAATATCCTTTATTGATGGAAAAGAAAACGGCGCAGGGTATAAAACTATTTTGTGCCAGTAAACTGTGCGGCAAAGCCGTAGAAATAAAAGATAACAAAGAAAATGAATAAAGAAGCAGAAAACTCACTTGCAAAGGTACTTGAAGCATTACATCAACAGCAGGTTATCGCTTATCCGACTGAGGCCGTATTCGGGTTAGGTTGTGATCCTGACAGCGAGCAGGCGGTTGAGTCTCTTTTGGCTCTTAAAAAACGACCTAAAGATAAAGGGCTGATTTTAATCGCCGATAACTATCAGCAACTTCTCCCTTATATTGATGATTCATCATTAACCCATCAGCAACTCGAACATATCTTGTCGTTTTGGCCTGGACCGGTGACCTGGGTGATGCCTGCAAAACCCTCTACACCTGACTGGCTGACTGGACGTTTCTCGTCGCTGGCGGTCCGCGTAACCGATCACCCGCTGGTTAAAGAGCTCTGCCAGCAATTTGGAAAACCTTTGGTTTCCACCAGCGCGAACCTGAATGGCCAGGAACCCTGCCGATTTGCTGATGAAGTCCGTCTCCAGTTTGGTGAGGATTTCCCCGTGCTTAACGGCCTGGTGGGTGGAAGAGAAAATCCATCTGAAATCAGGGATGCCCTCACCGGCGATCTCATTCGTCAAGGCTAAGGAACGAAAGTCATGCCATCTTTCGCGGTATTCGGTAATCCAATCAGTCACAGCAAATCCCCCCGTATTCATGCATTGTTTGCCAGCCAGACAGGGCTTGAACACAGTTATGGAACGATGCTGGCGCCAAATGAAGAGTTTGAAGAAGCGCTGCGATCCTTTTTTGAAAAGGGTGCCAGCGGGGCAAACATTACCGTGCCTTTCAAAGAGCGCGCATTTGCTGAGTCGGATGAACTGACCGACCGCGCAGCGATGTCTGGCGCTGTAAATACTCTCAAAAAACTTGAAGACGGAAGACTGCTCGGGGATAACACCGACGGCATAGGAATGTTGAGTGACCTGGAACGTCTGGCGCTTATTCAGCCCGGCGATCGGGTATTGCTGGTAGGCGCTGGCGGAGCTGCGCGGGGAGTGATCCTTCCGCTTTTATCCTACGGATGCTCTGTTGTCGTCACGAACCGTACTTTTGAACGTGCACAACATCTCAGTCATATATTCGAGAGCAAAGGTGATATCCGGGCTCTTGCGTTCAGTGATCTGGCCAGCGAGAAATTCGATCTGATTATCAATGCGACGGCATCAGGTATTAATGGTGAAATCCCGGCAATCTCTGAGCAGGTTTTCACTGCACAGACGCGCGTTTACGATATGTATTATCAGGCCGGTCTGACGCCTTTTCTTCAATGGGTGAAAGACAACGGTGTGACGCATTATGCTGATGGTTTGGGAATGCTGGTGGGACAGGCCGCTCACGCCTTCTATTTATGGCACGGTATTATGCCGGAAATTGAACCCGTGCTGGCGCAGTTAAAACAAGATTTACTGGGCTAACTGAAAGAACCTGAACAGCCTTGTTGCATAAGCTGTCCAGGCTCGTTAACTATTTACTCGCCAGATAGACATCTTTCCATGTGACATAGTTATTTGAAGAGTAGGTCAGCCCCGCAAGTTCATCGACGGTCAGTTCGCGGATCTGCTTAACCGGGCTTCCTAAATAGAGATAGCCACTTTCGAGCCGCTTTCCTGGGGGAACCAGACTTCCTGCGCCAATCATTACATCATCTTCTATGATTGCTCCATCCAGCAGTATTGATCCCATTCCTACCAGAACCCGGTTCCCGATCGCACAACCATGCAGCATTGCTTTATGCCCGACCGTGACGTCCTCGCCAATAATAAGAGGATGCCCTTCAGGATTCTGACGGGACTGATGAGTAACATGTAGCACGCTGCCATCTTGCACATTCGATCTGCAACCCACCGACACACTATTTACATCACCGCGTATGACAACCAGCGGCCAGATACTGACATCATCCGCGAGATCGACATCCCCGATAACAACACTGGAAGGATCCACCATCACCCTTTCGCCCAATGTTGGCGTTAACCCCTGATAAGAGCGCAAAGCCTGAGACATAGGTAAGTACCTCATAATTGAGTTTTAACCTTGGCAATATAGTCCTGGCTTTGGGAAATACCAATTCAGGGGCGGTAAGATCGGTGCCAAAACCAGCGGATCGGACGAGATCTCCGCGAAAGGGTCGAAAAATACGCAGTCGATCCTTTTATTCAAAAAAAGGCTTGTGCAAAAAATTCGGATCCCTATAATGCCGCTCCATCGACAGGGAACAACGTGAACAACATCACGAAGTGACCGGGTCGGAAAGATTAAAAACAGCGGCAACCAGATGAAATAAACGGTTGACACTGAATGAGGAAAGCGTAATATACGCCACCTCGAGTTAGCAAGCGAAAGCGCGTAACTCACTGCTCTTTAACAATTTATCAGACAATCTGTGTGGGCACTCACAAGACGATATCAGCCACCTCGGTGGCAAAAAATATCAAGTCTTAGAGTGACCAAGCAGTAATTCATTTAGTTGAATTATTATGAAAGTAAACTTTGAGCACCGCTTAACTTGTTTAAGCCTGTCTCTTATACACATCTGACGCTGCCGACGAC
>NZ_JAHTMS010000022.1:27147-27213 GCF_019200965.1 Rahnella sp. PD12R
GAGGTCTCGTGGGCTCGGAGATGTGTATAAGAGACAGACTTTGAGCACCGCTTAACTTGTTTAAGC
>NZ_JAHTMS010000021.1:0-27366 GCF_019200965.1 Rahnella sp. PD12R
GAAACCCATCTGGTCACCGTGCGCTTTCAGTACGATGACAACGACAATCTCACCGGCGAGCGGCAGATTATCCGCAACGCGCACGGCGATTTGCTGTGGCAGCACACCGTCCGCCATCAGTTCGACCCGCGCGGTTTTGAGGTTTCCGTCCGCTACGACGGCCTGCCGGAAATCCACTGGCAGACCTACGGCCCCGGCCATTTACTGGGCGTGAAGCTCGGGCACGACGTGGTGCTCGAACTCAGCCGCGACAGGCTGCACCGCGAAACCATCCACCGGTTCAGCCAAAACTGGCAGAGCGAAAACGCCTACTCACTGACCGGTCAGCTCGCCGGCCAGCACACGCCGGACGTCGGTCATCCGAATCTTGCCCGCCGCTATCACTACAACGACGCCGGGCAGATGACGAAGATGACCACCGGCCTTGGCGACCATCACTATGCCTACACACCAGCCGGACGCCTGCAAAGCGTCAGCTCCCCCGACGGCTTTCTCGCCACCCTGACCGACCCCGCCGGCAACCGCAGCGTCACGCACCACGACCTCAGCGTTCCGCCGGAAGATGCGCGGCCGGTCTGGTACCACAACCGCGTGCAGCGCGACGAACGTTACCTTTATGAATACGATAAATTCGGCAACCTGACCGAAAAGCGTCCGTTCCACGCCGGCCGGATGCACACTCCGCACGGCGGCGGAGCGGTTACCCGCATGGCTTACGACCAAGCGCACCGCCTGACGCGCCTGACAACGGAAGAAGACGGCCAGACGCTGACGCGGGCACGTTATATCTACGACCCTCTGGGGCGACGGGTGGGCAAACACGTCAGCCAGATAAACCCGCAATCCGGCGAAGCACAAACGGAGAACACCTGGTTCGGCTGGGACGGTGACCGGCTGGTGCTGACTGAAAACCGCGACACCCAGCTGCACACCATTTATCACCCGGGCAGCTTCGTCCCGCTGCTGCGCGCGGAGCACGCGCGGATGGAAGACAGCCACCGCACGCTGGCGGAAAAGCTCGAGGAAGACGCCGGCAGCCCGTTCCCCGGCGACATCCACCAGCGCTTTAATGATATTGAAAAGGAAATCCGCCGTAACGACGTCAGCGACGCGCACCTGCAGTGGCTGGCCTCCGTGAGCCTGAAGACCGAAAACCTCGCGCCGTGGCTCGAACCCCTGCCGGAAGCCGGTGAACTCAAACTGCACCTGTACCACTGCGACCACCTGGGCACGCCGGTGGCGCTGATTAATCACAAAACCGGCAAGGTGGAATGGGACGCGATTTCAGACGTCTGGGGCAACGCGGTAGATATTTTTAATCCGTACAAATTGCGCCAGCCCATAAGAATGCAGGGTCAGCATTACGACGAAGAATCGGGGCTGCATTATAACCGCCACCGTTATTATGACCCGGCGCCGGGGCGGTATATTACTCAGGATCCGATTGGGTTGAGAGGGGGGTGGAATGTTTATGCGTATGTATTAGATCCAGTTCTTGGAGGGGACCCTCTTGGATTAACCTGGACCTCGTTGGGAAGTCATACCAACCAGGCAGGGTTAAAGACAGCAGCTGCAGGTGCAATGGTAAAACCCACATCACCTCCTGAATCGTTACGCCCCGATGGAAGGCCCTGGGGGGCTGGTTGTGGAGATGCAAGTACTGATAAGTTAGTCCCGGATGGGATGTATGGTGCTGATTTTACGAAAGCTTGCGGGATTCACGATGACTGTTATGGAACTTTGGGTAATAACAAAGCTACATGTGATGTGGAATTAGGAAAAAATATTGTATTAGCATGCAATAAGGCTCTCAAAGGAGTCCCTAATACTGAGGACCTTCTCAACAGCTGCCATGTTGTATCTGGTATTTATCAACTTGCAGTAGAAAAAAAAGGGGGGCCTGCATATGAGGCAGCACAAAAAGAAGCAGCATCCAAAAAATAGTCAAAGGAATCAGGTGATTCCATATATCGCATATTGTTTTTTTATGAAAGTATAATTTAAGAGAAGAGTTATGTCTGCTGAACTGACACTGAAAACGTTATTCTTAGTAGCGTTATTACTTATTGGTTGCGATGATCATGAAAGGAATTTTTATATAAGCCCACTAGCTTCATCCCCAGTGACATTAAATTCTTTAAAAGCAAGGTGGAATTTTTGCGAAACATGTTTGAGTAACAATGAATGTAAGGCTGAGGACGTTAGGCAATGTAAAACGGTAATGATACCGGATATGAAAAATGCATTAGATGCTGCTGTGAGAGGGGCAAATGCTGACGCGGTTTACTTCCTTGTTGATGAGGCTAAAACTGATGTTAATGGGGTTTCAGACAGTTATAATGGAACGCCATTAATGACAGCCGCATATTACGGAACTAAAGAGCATCAGAAAATCGCTGCATTCTTAATATCTCGAGGTGCAAATGTAAATGCAACAAGAAAATCCCCCCCTATAGACACTGCTTTACTTATTGCGATTTGGAAAAATAATACTAAATTTGCAATGTTTTTACTTGAAAATGGTGCTGATCCATCTTTAACCTACGCAGGTGAAAAAGAAGGTAACGCCTGTATGCGCGCACTAATAAAAAATAATATGGAACTAGTTTCAAGAATCCCTGGTTGTTGCTCCTTTATCGCCACAAAAAATGCCCAGTTTTCTAATGGTGTAAATAAATGTCGCTAATATTACCCCATCGATTATTGGCACCGCCAGTAATTGCAATTTCGCACATGGTTATTTTTTATCTAGAAAAATAAATTATCTATTACTAGGTATGGTACTGAGAAGTAAAAGCCTTACAAGGTTCTTGACGAGAAAAGTGATTGGTTAGTAGAAGGTAAGAAACTGGATACACAGGGCGGAAACTTTACCATTGTTCTAATAAAGAAAGATGGGCAGGTTTCCGAACTTATCCATACGAAGTAATCCTATTCAGGATACTATGAGGATATGCGAGTTTATTGTTATAATTATAAAGGCAGGTTTAAGGTTCCGTACAATGGAACCAATAGTGCATCTGAAGAGATAATAAAAGAATTACATAAAAAATATCCCTGTGAATAGAACGCAAAGACGAATATTCTCAACGTAACGCAGTGACTTAAACATATCCCCAGATATCTAATCGAAAAGTCCCCGGTAAAATCCGGGGACTTTCATCAAAAAACCCTCACCCCCGCGCATACTCCGCCGCGGCTTCGATCAGTTCGTCGGACGGGCGTTTGCCGGTGTACAGTACGAACTGTTCGACGGCCTGAAGTGCGGCGACTTCTGCGCCGGTGATGACTTTTTTGCCGTGCTCACGGCCGTAGCGGATAAGCGGCGTTTCGACCGGCAGGGCGACGACGTCGAAAACGATGCTCGCGCGGTCAATGACGTCGGGTGCAAAGGCCAGTGAATCGGCTTCCGGGCCACCGGCCATACCGATTGGTGTGACGTTGACGACCATATCGACGGCTAAATCACCGACGTCGGCTTTCCATTCGTAACCGTATTCTTCTGCCAACGCGCGGCCGTTGGCTTCGTTGCGCGCAATGATATAACCGGTTTTGAACCCGGCATCACGGATGGCGGCGACCACCGCTTTGCCCATTCCACCGCTGCCGCGCAGCGCGAAGACCGCATCGCGCGGGACTTTATGGCTGTCGAGCAGTTTGGCGACGGCAATATAATCGGTGTTA
Source organism: Rahnella sp. PD12R (assembly GCF_019200965.1). Classification (NCBI taxonomy): domain Bacteria; kingdom Pseudomonadati; phylum Pseudomonadota; class Gammaproteobacteria; order Enterobacterales; family Yersiniaceae; genus Rahnella; species Rahnella sp. PD12R. Next base: position 3,685 of record NZ_JAHTMS010000021.1, read on the forward strand.
TAGGCACGCAGGAAGCCGTCGTCATTGACGATGGTATTCACGGACTGAATGGCGGTTGCGGAAGGATCCAGTTCATCGAGGAACGGAATGCAGGCTTCCTTGAACGGCATGGAAACCGCGCAGCCACGGATACCGAGTGCGCGAACGCCTTTGACGGCGGCTTCAATATCTTTCGTACTGAACGCCTTGTAGACGAAGTTCAGGTCTAACGCCTGATAAAGGTAGTTATGAAAACGGGTACCGAAATTTCCCGGACGACCGGAAAGGGACATGCACAGCTGCGTGTCTTTGTTGATTTCCCGACTCATGATGCTCTCCTGATAGGGTAGGTTTGGCTTTGGTAAACCTTAGCTGAAACGATACAACCCTACAATCAGCGCGTTCCTTCATGAGCGGTTCCCGTTTCCGCGGAGTTTTCGTTATCGTATTGAATAATCGTAAAACCTTCTTCCGCCTGAGGTTCAGCAAAATGTCGGGAGATAAGCTTAAACTGCTCATCGGTCACCGCAAAATCATGCGTGCCGGACTGATTCCGGACGTGCAAACGGGATTTACAGACGTCGGCGGAGACATTCAGAAAATGCAGGCGATGATCCGTGCCCGATTCGTGAATGATGCTCATCATCCACTGGCGGTTCGCGACGGTATTGGCTGGAAAATCCAGCACCACGGAAACTCCGGCGCTGAGCAGCGAAACTACGTGCGGGGCGATGGCGCTGCGCAGTTTTGCCGAGCAGCGGACGTAATCCTCGATTGTGCGCATTTCCTCTTTAAACAGCGCGGATAACCAGCGGTCTTCGCTGACAACCACCGTGACAGGCTGCTTTGCCAGTTCTCGCGCCAGGGTGGATTTCCCGGAGGCAATTTTTCCGCACAAGATATGCAACATTGCCTGATTTTCGGTGTTCATTGTCTGCCTCTCCGGTTTGATGTCTTTGTTTTTCAGCACGTTAAGCCGGTTAAAATAACACGTTGATTTCAGAATAAGGTGCTGCATTTTCCATCATCGGCGTCATCGCATCGTCCTGCAAAAAACCGCTGACCAGCCGCGCGTTATGCGCCCACAAAGTCTGCGGCAGCCAGGAACCAGCGCTGAGGCGGCGCACGCCCGCACGCGCCAGTTCTTCCACCGGCGCAAGCCCCGGCCAGACTGCAACATTGAGCAGCAGCGGCGTGCTCTCGGCGATGTCGCGCATCTCATTCAGGTCGGCTAGTCCGAGCACAAAAAGCCCGTCAGCACCTGCGCGGTGGCAGGCCTGTGCCCGCACCATGACTTCGGCGGCGCGGTGTTCTGCGGACACCAGATGGCGGGCGTAAACGTCGGTACGTACATTAATGTACAGATCCACGCCGCGCCGGATGCACGTGTTGCGGATGGCCTCGACTTTGGCATACAGGAGATCGGGATTACCCGCGCCGTCCTCGATATTAATGCCGGTGACGCCGACGTCGGTAAGCCGCGAAACGTTAACCGCGACCTGAGCCGGGGAGTCGCTGTAACCGCCTTCAATATCCGCAGAAAGCGGAACCGAAATCACCCGGGCGATAGACGCCGCGCGCGCCACATACTCATCCACCGGCAGCGCATTGCCGTCGCGATACCCCAAAGACCAGGCGACGCCCGCGCTGGTGGTGGCAATGGCCGCCGCGCCAAGAAGCTCTGTCTGGCGTGCGCTGCCTGCGTCCCAGGCGTTGGGTAATTTCAGCGGTTTATCCTGCAAATGCAGGGCGTGAAAGGCGGAGAGAGAAGGCGTTTTCATAGAATGTTCCTCGAAAAAGAAACATTCTAATCATGCATAATTTTCTTGATAATAGCCGGAAATAACATTCATTGATTTCCTGAGAGCAATAATGAACGCACCGTCGCTGCACTTAGTGCAAACCTTTGTTGCTGTGGTTGAACACAATAGCTTTGCCCGCGCCGCTGATACGCTGGGGATCACGCCGTCGTCCGTCAGCCGCTTTATCAAAGCGCTGGAACAGCAGCTGGGCACCCAGCTGCTGAACCGGACCACACGGGCGATGTCGCTGACTGAATCCGGGAAACGCTATTTTTCCGAGTGCCATCAGGCGCTGTTGCAGCTGCGAAACGCCGCCGAAACCGTGCGCGATGAACAGAAACTGCCGTATGGCGAACTGGTGGTCAGCGCGCCGGTGGCGTTTGGTCACACGCATATCGTGCCGTATCTGAGTGCGTTTCTGGCGGCGCATCCGCGGGTGCAGCTGGATTTGCGTCTGACCGATGACTACGCTGATCTGGTTGCCGACGGCATCATGCTGGCGTTTCGTATTGGCCGCATGAAGGATTCCTCGCTGATTGCCCACAAAATGCTGGAAAACCGGCGGATCCTGGTGGCCGCACCGGCTTATCTGGCAAAACGCGGTGTGCCGCAGGCGCTGGAAGATCTCAATGGGCATGAATGTATCGTCTCTTCGGCCAGCCAGGACGGCCTGCTGTGGCGGCTGTTTTCGGGTGCAGAAGAACGCACGCTGGCACCGAAAGGATCGGTGAAAGTGGATAACGCGGATGCAGCGCGGCGGCTTTGTACCGACGCACACGGTATCGCTTTTCATTCGGCAGTCACGATGGCGGCGGCGATTGCCGCCGGGGATCTGGTGCAGGTTTTGCCGCAATGGACGGGGCGGGAAACCGGTGTGTATTGCGTGCGGCCTAACCGGCGTATCGGCCCGGCGGCCACGGTATTTCTTGAATTTTTGTCTTCACGCTGGCGTTGAAAATGATGGCCTGATGCTCAAAAGGCGACATCCGTTATACTTAATGCATACGCAAACGCGGAGGCTGACATGAATTTGGATCTTTTTGATCATCCCGATTTCCACCCGCACTGGCGCGAAGATCTTTTCCCCGGCGCGGTGGTGCTGCGTGGCGCTGCGCGGGAAAACGACACGGCGCTGCTGGCGGAGATCGACCGGATCGCCGGGCTGGTGCCTTTTCAGTATCGCGCGACGCCGGGCGGTTATGCGATGTCCGTGGCGATGACCAACTGCGGCGATGTCGGCTGGGTGACGGATAAAGCCGGTTATCGTTATCAGACCACGTCGCCGGAAAGCCATCAGCAATGGCCCGCGATGCCTGAACTGTTTCGCGATATCGCGGTGAAAGCCGCAGAACAGGCCGGATTTCCCGGTTTTAATCCGGACGCCTGCCTGATTAACCGGTATCAGCCGGGCGCCAAAATGAGCCTGCATCAGGATAAAGACGAGCATGACTTCGGGCAGCCGATTGTCTCGATTTCTCTCGGATTACCGGCTGTGTTTCAGTTTGGCGGGCTGGAGCGCAGCGACAAAACGCAGCGCATCACGCTGACGCACGGTGATATCGTGGTGTGGGGCGGCCCGTCGCGGCTGCGTTATCACGGCGTTTTGCCGCTGAAAGCGGGCGAACATCCGCTCACAGGTTCGTACCGGTTTAACCTGACTTTCCGTAAAGCGGTATAACACGGCAGGCCGGGCTGTAAAGCACAGGACTTTATCCTCATTCTGCTTTACACTGCCGCCCTGCAAAATCTGACATGTTGAACGAATAATTACTTAGGCGGTAAGCGATGAACGGCGTAATCACAACCTGGTTTGAAGATAAAGGTTTCGGTTTTATCAAAGATGAAAACGGCGATAACCGTTATTTCCACGTGATTAAAGTCGCAAACCCTGAGCTGATTAAGAAAGATGCGGTGGTCACTTTTGAGCCGACGACCAACAACAAAGGCCTTTCCGCCTTTGCGGTCAAAGTGGAACCGGAAAGCAAATACATTTTTATTGCCGGTGAGCGCATCAAAATCACCAGCATCAAATCCTTCCTGGCTTTCAATGAAGAAGTCCCGGCAGAAACCAAAGTCGATAAAGAAAATGCCGTGCTTTCGGTCGGCCTGCTGATGAACCGTATCCGTCCGCAGGAAGAAGAGAAAAAAGCCGCGACGCGTACCATGAAAAAGCTGCTGATCACCACCTTCCAGAACAGCACCTACGTGTTTACGGAAGATGAAATTGACGTGGATGCCACCGTCAAAACGCTGAAAGCGCTGTAAGTTTTTTAACGTTTCCAAACCGGTGCGCGCCCGCTGCACCGGTTCTGTTTCTTCCTTTTAGTACGTCACTGTCACCGTCACTGTATCGCTGTAAGAACCTGCGGGCTGATTTGCCTGCGTCAGATTCACGGACGCCGTGTACGGGAATGACTGCGAAGTGCCGGTTCCGGTCGCGCTGCTGTTCGTTGCGGCGGTCCAGACCGTGCTGTCACCTTTGAAAATCTGGTATTGCAGATAGCTGGTCACTGAATTGGCTGTAGATGACATCTGCCGGTATGCGCCGGTGCCCGCCACGCTGCTGGTCAGGTTCACGGAATAGGCGGCGTTCAGTGTACAACGCACGCTGATAGTGTTCGCCACGACCGTCGTCAGGCCGGAAGGCAGGGCGGCGCTGCCGAAACCGACGTTGGGCGCGCTGTCGATATAGCAAAAACTGGTGACATTCAGGGTCAGATTCACATTGCCAGAAACACTCCCGGTATCCGCGAGACACAGCAATGTACCCACAGCGATGGAACACATATTCCAGGTCCAGTTAATCGGAACTGTATCGATATAGGTTCCGGCGGCCAGATTGGAAATGGCAACCGGGCGGACGTAGAGCGGCAATGTACTGTTGGGGCCGGAAAATAATCCTAACAGGCCGAGCGCGGTGCTGCTGCTCCAGGTGATGGTATCGCCCTGGTTATAAACGGCACTGCAGCTGGCATCTTTACACAAACTGTACGGCAGATACTGGCCGGTGACGGCGCTGTAAAGGCGTGGCTGTGTTCCGGTCGGATGTGTTGTTGTTCCTATAAGCGCCGTGATGGTGTTGGTGCCGCCCACGTTAAGCAGACCGCCGGTACAGCTTAATCCGCTGCCGCCAGAGGTGATCAGCGGAGTGGAACTGACGGCAAAAGAATTTTGTGTCCCCAATGTGATGGTGGATGCTGCTGTAGTGCAACCAGCCCGGGCCATTGACGATGCCGCAAGCAGCATCACCAGCAACACGCCGTGGCGTATCTGCCGCCAAAAAATTCTCATGATTTATCTCCTGCGCTTGTACCCGCTGTCGTTACCGGACATGCCAGCGGGCCAATCTGCTCAATACTCTGATGTTTAGGATCCAGATCGAAACTGATCCGGCATACCGAATGATCTTCCTGCTGAATATTCAGCACGTTGTGTTCCTGCAAATGGGAGAAGTACACCAGCCCGTCATAGCCGGTTACGGTGGTTTGCTGAGAGTTTTGTTCCGTTACCAGCGTCCCGAGTTTCAGCGGTTGCCCGGCTTTGTCGTGGAGGGTGATATTGGCGGAAAGGACTTTTTCCACGCTAAATTTCACCACTACGCCGCTGCCTTGCTTCACCGCAATCCGGTCGTTGACGTTATTGGCAACCACGTCTGCCGGGAGCGGAAGCGTGTCGATTTCCACTTTGGCGGGATAATACGAGCTGACAGTCGGGATCAGGAGATGTCCGTTGCTGTCTGTTTTGCCCATTTTTTGATTCTCGAACAGCACCGGAACGTCGGCGTAATGGCCGGTATCCACCACGATAAAGGCGTCATTAATTTTGTCCGACAGGAACCAGTCGTTCGCCATAAACACCACGGAACCGCTCAGATCTGCCCAGTTGGTGTAATCGCCCTGATTACCGTAAAAGCCGCCCTGAACCGTGGCGTAATGGGATTTCCAGGTGGCATCGGCCTGCTGATACGGATTGTTACCGCCGCTGTAAGCCAGATTCCAGCCCAGACCCCCGTCGGTCGGCGTCGCTTTACTGGCGCCAATTTGCTCCTGATAATTTCCTGAACTGTCACGCTGCACGCCTGCATTCATATTGATATTGGTGCCGATCGGGATAATGAACTGGAGCTGTGCGCTGTAGCCGTTATCGCCCAGTGTTTTGTTGAGCGATAAAAACATGCTGCTCTGGCCCCACAGCGAGCGGCTGTAAGAGAAGTTCACCAGCCGGGTATGGGAATTGTCATAGGCTTCGACGTCGTAATACCCGATGCCCATGGTGCCGTTCGACGAGCCAAAGGGCGATGTGCTAAACGTCACCTGATCCGCCTGACGGCTTAACCGCGTGTTACTGGTGTAAGACGTAATATCCTGATAACCCACCGTGCGTTTTGAGCGCAGTGCGGACAGGCTGAAAATATTGGAATAGTAGGAATAGCCGAGGGTGTACTGGCTGCCGTCTTTTTTGTCAGTCGCGCTCACGCCCAGCGGATTACTGATTTCTCCGCTGGAATTGGGAATACCCGGGTTCGCGCCGTTAGGGTAAGTACTCTGGTTATCAGGAATATTACTGCCATCCACCGGCGGCCGGTCGGCTTTACTCATGCTGCCCGAGAGACTCAGCGTTCCCCAGGTGCCGACCGCGACATCGCCCCCTAAACCACCGAGCGTTAATCCCTGCGCGATTTCGGTATGGCCCGAAAGCGTCAGGTAATTGCTCAGGCCGTAACGATAGATACCGCTGAAGGCCGCATCGGAATAATCACCGTTGGACAGGCCATAATTCTGGCGAACCGCGCCGAGCGAGAAATCAAAGTCGCTGAGGTTTTTGCGCAGCAAGGTGTTGGAAACATAAAACGGTACGCTGGTCGAAACTTGTCGCCCGACAGCATCCGTCGTCACGATCGTGGCTTCACCGGCGCCGTTGATATACGGCACGTTGGTCAGGGTAAACGGGCCGGAATTCAGGTTATTACTGCTGGCTTTGAAGCCATTGAGGAACAAATCCACGGTGGTCGGTACGGCGGCTGTCCCGCTGTATTGCAGCAGCGGATACGTCACCAGATCCGGACGAACCGCAAAATTACGGCTGATGCGGATACCGCCCATGCGCGCAGAGTTGCTCCATGTCAGGGAGTCGCTGACGAAATCCCCGACCTGATAACTGATGAGATCTTTTTCGTCGGTAAAACGCCAGAAAGTGTCGTAACGCAGATAGCCATCCTGCGAAGTCTGTGCGCCGTTGGAGGGCATGCTGTCAATGTTGTAGCGGTAAGTTCCGGTGTTGGTGACAATCCCCAGGCTGCTGAAAAAACGCTGTTCCATCCAGGTGGCGACTGACCGTGCGCCGCCGGGGGGATCGGTGTAATACGCATCGTAGTTAAACAGCAGACCGTTACTGCTTTTCGATGGTGTGTAGTTCATCAGCGGATCGCCGCTGACGTTCTGATTTGGCAGCCACGCATCCGGCACCTGTAAAATCAGCTGCTGTGTTCCCGAGTCATAACGGGCTTTCACGTCAGGCAGCTCGCCAACGTTAATCAGCCCCGTCTGACCATTAATGTGAACGTGATTTTTCGCCAGCACTCCGGCTTCGACAAAGTACGCATTATTGCGATAGGTAACAGGCACCACCTGATTATCCGTCTGGCCGTTCACCACGACAGACAGATAAAACATGGCATCCGTCACCACCGGCGCCGCACGCGGGGCGTCCGGCAGCGATGAATATTCCTGCGCCTGCACGGCAAACGTGGACAGACATAACAGGCACAGGCTTCCCCGGAAATACAACTTAGGCTGATAACCCGATCGGGGAAGAGGTCTGATTGGCATCCGTTGCGGCTCCTGCTGTTACTGGCCGCGGGAAATGACAATCGGTTTGGTATTATCGGCAATCTGCGCATTAAGCTGCTCGCCGGGCGTGACGCCCGCAGGCAACGGCCAGCGCATCTGTTGCCCCGGTAACACGTAGCCCATAAAGCCGCCGACCATGGTCTTCACGCCCTGCTTCTGATTGCCGTTTGCTGACCAGAACACGTTGCTCAGACGCGCATGGACGATGCCGGTATTGCGCACCTGCAAATAGGTTTTACCGCCGTCAGAAATCGTGCGCCACGACAGCACCGGGCGCGACGCCGTGGACGGATCGCGTTTCATATCCGGGCGATCGTTAGTCCACAAACTGCCGCCATCCATAAACAGCGGCAGCAGATAACGCATCTGCAATTGCAGCCCGACCACTGCTTTATCTTTCCCCTGACCGGCGTTATTCAGCGGGGATGGGATCTCATCAATAATGATGCGGTAGGCCTGTTCGGTATTCGCCGGCACCGGCGTGTTGCGGATCAGTCTGATCAGCTGGCGCTGACCCGGTGGTACCGTAGCAAAAGGCGGGCTGGCGACTACATTGGTTTGATCCGCGTATCGCTCGTTAAAATTCTCCTGTTTCCAGGCCAGCACGCGCACTTGTAAAGACACCGGTTCCGCGCCACGGTTCTCCAGCCACAGGGCGGATCCGTTCTGATCGGCTTCAATAATCTGATAGACCGGCCAGACAAGCACGGAACTGGCGGCCTGCACGGCAGGCGCTAACAGCAGGGCACAGGCCAGCGCGATGGTTGAAATAATGCGGGAAAAAGTCGTGCGTAAAAACAGTGTATTCATATTCCATATCCTGATGATTCAATAAGTTAACGTTACGGTGACGGTATCGGTATAAGTCCCGGCGGAAGGCAGGGTGGTCACAGCGTATAAACGTGCATAAACCGGGTAGGTTTGTGTGGTTGCAGGAAAACTGGCCACGGATTTAACCAGTGCGCCGTTGCCCCAGACCTGACTGCGGGCGGCATCCTGAAAAAGCTGATAGCCCAGTTGCTCTGTGCTGGTGGTGTTTTGCAGAAAGCGGCGCGTCGCGCTGCCGCCATGAGTGCCGTAATCCATGGCGATACTGACGGAGGTTCCCGGCGTACAGGTCACTACCACTGATCCGGCACCGGCAACGCTGGTGGTGTCGACGTTGGCGGGGATGGATGACATGGAGCCGAAGTTGATGGTGCCGAGGTTGGTGGTAGGGCTGGAAAACGAGCTGCCAAAAGCGCAGCCATTGGTGAGGGTGGCGGTGACGGTAAATGCTGCCGTGGCGGTTGCGGCCCGCGCCGCGCTGCAAAACATCAGCGGCAGGAGAATCAGCGGGGCGAGCAGACGGCCAGGCATGGCAGCCTCTACCAGGACACGGTGACGTTCACCGTGTCCTGATAAACACCGGCGGCCGGTGTGGTTTGAGCCGGAACGCGGCCATAAACTGTCGCCCACTGATCGGCACCGTTGCCGGTATTGCTCACGCCGGTGATGTTATCCCAGACTGTCGTGCGCGCCGCCGTGGTATAGAGATTATACTGCAGGGACACCGCGCTGTTGGTGGTGTTGACCATTCTGCGAGCCGTCACCACACCGCTGCTGCCGCCATCCATAACAATTTTGTAGGCCAGCCCGTTCACGCATTTCACGCGAATTGAGCCCGCCAGCTGAGCGCTGGTGGCATTAATCGCGCTGGTCAGCGAAGCATAATTGCCAAAATTCAGCGTACCAAAACTGGTACTTCCGGACGTCGTGGTTCCCGCCTCGCAGGCGGGCAACAACGTGGCGCTGACGCCGATTGTTGCCGCCTGGCTTAAGGGAATGCTGAACGGCATCGACACCAGCAGGATAGCTGGCAGGAGCAGCAGTACCTTGATGTCCATGGTTTTCCTTCCTTGAATCAAAAATCCTTCAGGGGCGAAACCGGCCCTGAAGGAATAAAGCTTTACCAGGAAAGAGTGGCAACAACGGTATCGTTATAAGTTCCTGCGGCTGGCGTTGTGCTGGTCTGGTCAGCAGGCAGCACACGGCCATAAATCGGGATATTTTGCGCCGTCGTCCCAGTGGTCAGGGTGATTGGCGTATTGATCGCGATTTCAGTGGTACGTGCGGTATCGGAGTAGAGACGGTAAGGAATGCTGGTTCCGCTTGAGGTCATCGTGCGCAACCCGCCTGTCGCCGCAAGGCCGCCATTGAGTGACAGCGTTGGCGTCAGGCCGGTGCTACAGGTGATGGTGACCGCGCCGGTGCCATTGGCACCAAACACGGTGCCGTTGATCACGCTGGTCAGATCGGCATAGTTACCAAAGTTTAAGGTACCCCACTGGTTGGTGCCGCCGGTGGCGGTGCCGTTACCGACGGTACACCCGGTGCTGATGGTCAGCTGAACACCCACTTGCCCTGTTAAGGTTCCGGCTGCCTGTGCGCCTGCGGCTAACGTCAGTGTTGCCGCGGCCAGAATAGCCAGTAATAAAGAATTTTTTTCGCCCATGATGACTCCCAATAACTGCTTACACTGGTGTGTATTCATGCAACGGCGTTGCATGTGGAAATCCTCTGGTGGTCAGTAATTTAACGCTAAAAACTGCAAGAAAACCGGACAAGAAACAGCGTGCAGGCCGGGATTTGTATTTTTCAGTCACTGCTGAAAGAGTCCCTGACCTTAACCTCATGATGAAAAACGCCGTTATGGTTAAATATAAGTTAATAAATTTACCTTAAGGGGATATTTTCGGCATTTTTGATAATAAGGATAAAAATTCTATAAATGTGAAATTGATAGTTTTTTATCCCAATATTATGTTTTTTACAGGTCTGTGCGATGCGTGGCGGCAGTAAAAAGATGAAGTTTATTAACCATTCTTTGTGTGTTGTTAACGGGTTATGATGCTGTATTCCCCCGAATGGAGACTGTGATGTTTTCTGATCCCGTTATTGCTGATATGAACTGTCTGGCGCGTTTTTTATCTTTTGACCAAACCGCCGGAAAGGGGCCGTCAGGTACTTCACCGCTGCTCATCCTGCTGGGCAACGCGATTTTACCGACCGCAGAAGCGGCGTTTCAGGCGCTGGCGCAGGAGCGCGTGACACGCCTGCTGATTGCCGGCGGCATCGGGCATTCGACCCGTTTGCTGTATGACGCGGTGCAGCAACATCCGGTTTACCGGAATGTCGCCACCGAAGGTCGCAGTGAGGCTGAGGTGTTGTACGACATCGGCTTACAGCATTTCGGGCTTTCCCCGGAAAATATCCTGCTGGAAACGGCATCGACCAACTGTGGCGATAACGCAATACATGCGCGGCGCGTGCTCGATGGATCCGGGGACCGGAATACGGACATTATTCTGACGCAGGATCCGCTGATGCAGCTGCGCACCGACGCCAGTTTCCGCCACGTCTGGCGCGATCGTCCGGATGTCCGCTTCACCAGCTGGCCGGTGCTGGTGCCGCAGCTGGTGCGCGAAGGTGAAAGCGTGAGATTTGCCGGAACTGCACAGGCCGGTTTATGGACGTTGCCGCGCTTTATCTCCCTGCTGCTGGGCGAAATCCCGCGCCTGCGTAATGCGCCGGGAGGCTACGGCCCGCGCGGGGCGGGCTTTATTGCCGAAGTTGAAATACCGGCAGAGATTGAAGACATTTATGCGCGGCTGCGCCCGGTTCTTGAAGCCGGTTACGGCGACAGATCCTTCTGACAGACGGCGGCGGTTTCTGCTGTCTCCTGATGATTTCCGCGCAGCGCCAGTAAAACCACCAGCGCGGAAAACAGCGTAATACCCGTCAGACACAGCAACAGCGGGTGCAGCGAGGCGGCATAAAGCGCCTGAAGCTGCGCCGTGCTGGCCTGCGGAATGAGCTGCTGCGCGACCGCCAGATTGCCGGTCGCCAGCCGCTGCGCCGCCTGACTGATTTCCCCGCCGGTAAATTGTGCCGCCAGTGCGTTATGGGTGAGCGCTGAGAGAATGGCGCCGACAATCGCCAGCGAAATCCCTTCACCGGCCACCCGCGTGGTGCTGAAGATTCCGGTCGCCATGCCTGCCCGCTCTTTGGGTACAACGCTGACCGAAAGCCCGTCCATCAAACCCCAGGGTAAACCCGTACCAACGCCAATAATCAGCATCGGCGCGATCATGCCGGACAGATCCTGCGCCAGCACCGCGCGGCTCAGCCAGCCCAGACCGGCCGCAGCAATCACCAGCCCGGCGGTACACAACACGCCCGCCGGTATCCAGCGCGTCAGCCACGCGGCCAGCAGCGGCACGACCAGCATCGGCACCGACAGCGCCATCATCATCAGCCCGGCGCGCTCCTCGCTCAGCCCGGTCACGCCGATAAACAGCATCGGCAGCACCACCAGCAGCACCACAAAACAGAAACCGGTCGCCAGCGGCAGCGCCTGCACGCCGATAAAACGCACGTAGCGGAACAGCGATAAATCCAGCATCGGGTTTTTTACACGAAGCTCAACCGCCACGAAAATCGCCAGTAACACCGCCGTACCCGCCAGCATCGCCAGCACCTGCGGGCTGTTCAGGCCGGACTGCGGAATCTCCATCAGCGCCCAGGTCAGCAAAGCGAGCATGGCGGTAAACGACACCGTACCCGGCCAGTCGATACCGGCGGCCTGCGGATTTCGCGTTTCGCGCATTTTCGACGTGCCGCTGAGCAGCGAAATCAGCGCGATGGCAGCGGCGGAGAAAAAGACCGAACGCCAGCCGAAATGCGCGATAAGCAATCCGGCCAGAAACGGCCCGAACGCCAGCCCGACGCCAAAACTGCTGCCCATCAGGCTGAACGCGCGGGTTCGCGCTGCGCCGTCAAATTCCTGCGCCAGAGCCGCCGCACCGCCCGCCAGCGCACCGGCGGCGGCAATCCCCTGCGCGCCGCGCAGTAAATCAGTCCACAGCAAACTGCTGCTGAAGGCCTGTAACAGCGAAAGCAGGGCGAACAGCGATACGCCGCTGATAAACACTTTTTTGCGGCCGATTTCATCCGCCAGTGCACCGGCGGCCATCAGAAAACAGCCAAACGTCAGCATGAAAGAATTGGTTATCCAGCTGAGCGCCTGTGCGCTGCCGCCGAGTTCGCGGGCGATGGCGGGTGTGGCGACCGCGCCGCTGACGAAATTGAGCGGCAGGATCACCGCCGCCAGACAAACGGTGAACAGAACCCGCAGGCTGCCGGTGTTATGCGTGGATGAGGTATTCATTGGTTTCCCCAACGGAAAGAGTCGTGACATGGATGATAAAATGTCAGTAATCTTGCGGAAACAGGCTGCGGGTCCGATGATTAAGGACTAAAACGCTCGAATGGCGGGAAGGGTAAAGTGGAAAATCTGAATGGTTTGCTGGCGTTTGTCCGCGCGGCGCAAAGCCAGGGTTTTGCGGCGGCGGCTGAGCGCATGGGCATTTCGGCGTCGGCGGTGGGGAAAAGCGTGGCGCGTCTGGAGGAAAAGCTCAACGTTCGGCTGTTTAACCGCAGCACGCGACGCATCAGCCTGACCGATGAAGGGCAGCTTTTTTTCGAACGCTGCCAGAATATCGTCACGCAACTGGAAGAAGCTGAGCAGGAGCTGGTGCGGATTTCCGCCGTGCCGCGCGGTAAATTGCGCATCACCGCGCCGGCCATCGGTTATCGCATGCTGTTGCCACATTTACCGGAGTTTCGCGCACGTTTTCCTGACGTTGAGCTGGATCTGGATTTCAGCGACCGCATGGTGGACGTCATCGATGAGGGGTTTGATATCGCCATCCGCAGCGGCGAGCTGAACAGTTCGCAGATGATGTCGCGCCGTCTCGGGCCGTTCCGCTTTGCCATCGTCGGCAGCCCCGGTTATTTCGCGCAACACCCGGCTCCGCTGACGCCGGGCGATTTACGTCATCACGCCTGCCTGCGTTACCGGTTTCCGGGCAACGGACAATGGCAGGAGTGGGAACTGAGCGAAACGCCGGAGGATCTGCCGCTGGCGCTGAGCAGTAATAATCTCGAATCGATACTTCAGGCAGCGGTGCAGGGGCTCGGAATGGCGTATGTGCCGGAGTTTATTGTGCGCAATTATCTGGCCTCCGGCGAGCTGATTTCGGTGCTGGACAGCTTTCAGAACGAGGGCGGCAAATTCTCGGTAGTCTGGCCGAGCAGCCGCCATATGTTGCCCAAGGTGCGGGTGTTCATTGATTTTCTGACCGAAAAACAGGTACTGGGATAAGCATTTTTCAGCAAGTTACCGCTTGTCCAGACATTTGCCCATTTCCGCCAGCGCCTGTTCCAGATTTTCGCGGCCAAATCCAATGCGCAGAAAATCTTCCGAAACCGGCGTCAGCTCAGAGGCGTAAGTCACGGACGGAATGACCATCACCCCGGTTTCTTCCACCAGTGTGGTGGCGAATGCTTCTGCGCCTTCCGTCCCCAGATAACGCGGAAACGCCAGCACACCGGCCTTTGGCACGGAAAGCCGGAACAGGTGCGGATAGCGCGCCAGGAACTCTGTCAGCGCGGCGAGCTGGCTGCGCGAACGCGCCATGACTCGCTCCAGGATCGGCGCGCGGGCGTTGAGCGCAATCGTCGTCAGGAACTCGCCGGGCATGGAATTGCAGATCGACAGATACTGCTTCATGCGTTCGAGTTTCAGCATCCACGCGTCATCCTGACACGCCACCCAGCCGATACGCAGGCCGGGCAATCCGTAGGCTTTTGACGTCACATTCAGCGAGATCCCGCGTTCGTAAATATCGGCCAAATGCGGCAGACGATCCGCCGGATCAAACTCTGTCTGCCGGTACACTTCATCGGAGAAAATCCAGATCCCGCGTGCGCGGCACATTTCCACCAGATCCGTGAGTTGCTGACGCGAAATCAGCGCACCGGTCGGGTTATGCGGGAAGTTTATCGCCAGCACTTTGGTGTTTTCACGCAGCGCAGCCCGCACTTTTTCCACGTCCAGCGCCCAGTCGTTGTTTTCATCGAGCGCCACGCCGGTGACGGAACAGCGCGACAGCGGCACGCTTTCCAGCGACTGATAATTGGGCGTGATCACGACCGCGTGATCGCCTGGTTCGAGCAGCATCTGAAAACTGGCATAAATCGCTTCGTCGGCACCGGCAAAACTGATGACCTGCTGCGGCGTAATGTGCCGGTACGTGGACGCGATGGCCTCGAGAAGTTCAGGCGTTCCGCGCAGCGGCGGGTAATCCAGCACGGTTTGCATGAAGGGCGCGCGGTGCTCTTTTCCCGCCAGTTCAAACAGCGTATCGATGCTCATCGATTCCGGGTAAGACGACGACAGCGGAAAACGGACGGCGTGTTCCAGCCGCGAGAGGTAGCTGATTAAACGAAAATCTTCTGGAAAGGACATGGCGTACCCGTTAATAAAATTTAGACATCAGCGGCGCTGGCCCTGCGCAAAACGGCGCTCAAGACGGCTTTGCAGCAGCTCTAAGACAATCGACATAATCCAGTATATCGCAGCCGCCGTCGCCAGCATTTCCATATAACGATAGGTGCTTCGCCCGTAGGATTGCGCGAGAAAATTCAGCTCCCACAACCCCATCAGCGAGACCAGCGACGAATCTTTCAGCATGGAGATAAACATCGACCCGGCGGGCGGAATAATAATGCGCAGCGCCTGCGGTGCGGTAACGTGAACCGCCACCGTCCAGCGCGAAACACCGAGCGCCAGTGCGGCTTCCTGCTGGCCGCGCGGCACGGAAAGCACGCCGCTGCGGATGGTTTCCGCCAGATACGCGCCATAGTTCATCGACAGCGCGATAATGCCGGAGCTGAGCGCGCCGAGCACAATCCCGACCTGCGGCAGCGCCAGATAAATAATTAATACCTGAACCAGCAGCGGCGTGCCGCGAAACAGCGAGGCGTAAAACGTGGCGCAGCCAAACGCCAGCGCGTTTTTGGACATCCGCCCGAGCGCGGTGATCAGGCCAATCAGCAGGCAGAAAAACATCGAACAGGCGGTGATCATAATGGTCAGCGCCGCGCCCTGAATAAAGCCGTCCGGCGACAGACGCAGGCCGAGCAGGAACGGCAATTTCTGGCTGATCAGGCTCCAGTCCAGCCCCATTTTGCTGAAAGTGCCGAGCAGCAGGCTGAGCAGAATCAGCCATGTCAGCCCGGTTTTAAATTTAAACGCGTGCGCGTGGTGCCAGCGTTCCGGTGTTTCCACCTTCGGCTGGCTGTCCGGGATTTGTGGCATCACGGTACCTCGTGCGTAATATCTTCACCCAGCCAGTGCTGGGAAATTTTGGCCAGCGTGCCGTCGTCGCGCAGCGATTTAATCGTGTCTGCGACTTTCTTATCCCATTCGGCGTCACCTTTGTCCGTCGCCACCCAGTTCGGTTCGGCGTACAGCTCGGTGACAATTTTAAACACCGGCGCACGCTTGATGCGGGCATTGGCGGTGGCTAAATCAGACACCACGCCGTCCAGACGCACACCCGGCCCTAACGCCAGATTCTGGAACGCGACTTCTTCGTCACTCGGGATGACCTGCACGTTATCGAACGGGAAGTTCAGCGGTTTTGCGCCCGGGATCACCAGCGCTTTTTGCAGGTACGTTTCATAGGTTGAACCGATACCGACACCGATTTTCTTATTGCTCAGATCCGCAGCGGATTTGATGCGGTCATCTTTCTTATTCACCACCAAAACCGCCGGAGAGTTGTAGTACGGCGCCGGGAAATCCAGCACTTTGGCGCGCTCGGTGTTTGGCGTCATCGAGCAGATACAGGTATCCCAGCGCCCCTGCCATTTACCGCCGACAATGGTTTCCCAACCCGGCGCAATAATTTCCAGTTTCACGCCCATACGCTGCGCCACGGCTTTGGCGACATCCACGTCAAAGCCCGCCAGCTGATTATTGTCATCAATAAAACCGAAAGGCGGATAGTCATTGACGATGGCATTGCGCAAAACGCCGGTTTTGGTCACGCGATCCAGCGTCGTCCCGGCAAAAGAGGTGGCAGAAAACAGCATGGAGGCCAGCAGGGTCAGGGCAACGAACGAAGTGCGCATAAGCAAAGTTTCCTTAAACGTAACCGAATTGGGAGAATATTGTGAAAACCTACACTAAGTTTTAGACGTATAGAAGTCCAAAGTTAGCCTTTTCAGACTTACAGTGAACTCTGCCGAAAATCCCCCGAAATACAGCGTATTACTTCAATCGTTAAGCCAGTAATTAGCTTAGCAATCCCGCGCCGACGTTAATGGAAAACCCGAGAATGGCCAGATTGAAGACGAACGAAATCACCGACTGCAACAGCGCAATCTGCCGCATATCGGTGGTGCCGGTCGCCACGTCGGCGGTTTGCGACGCCACGGCAATGGTGAAAGAGAAATAGAGAAAATCCCAGTAACCGGGTTCGTCAGGCTTTTCCGGGAAAATCATCGGCGTGCAGTCTTTGCTGCGCCGCAGATAGTGATGATGTGCGTAATGCATGGCGAACGACGTGGGCAGCAGCGCCCAGGAAGCAATCAGCGTGGTGGCGGTCAGCAGAATGTGCAATGCCCTCGCGGTGCCGGTGAGATCTTTAAGCGACCCCAGCTCCATCAGGATCGCCAGAATGCTCACCAGACAGGTCAGCGTCACCAGCGTCAGCACGATGCTGGCACTTTCATCCTGCGTTTTGGCGATGTGCGGAATGTCTTTCGGCTCGGTGCGCAGCATCCGCAGCCACAGGAAAAACAGGTACAGCCATGCCAGCACATTCCAGCCGATCATCAGGCGCTGCAACGTCCCAAGATGCGCGGGAAGGGCGAAAAAACAAATCAGCCCGGCAACGATTGAAATCACCAGCCGGGAACGGGCGTGCAGGTAATGACGAAGGGAAAGACTCATGATGTTAGGCGCTTAGCGAAAAAGGGATGGATACGTTAAGGGTAGACGCAGATGGCAGGCTTGTATTGGTGGCGGTTTTTACTTCCTGGCGTCTGCGCAATTTCTTCCAATACCCGGTTTCGCGGGAGTGATTTAGTAGGTTGTCTCCATTGCGCTTAAGGGTTTGAAATCATGTTTACAACCTCATTTTGGCCAGCCGCGGCGGCATATCAGGTTTCAATGATGGATCTGGATGCACCGGAAAATTTAAGTCCTAAAGCTCTGCAAACTATTCACTACTGCCTGCGTCTCACGGAAGCGATTAATCAGCTGGAAGCCGCCTGCGAAAGCCGTTTGATGGATGCGCTGCGCGAGGAAATGTCGATCCAGTGTTTCCGTCTCGCGCCGATGTTTGATGACCCTGATACCCGCCGCGGGCTGTTTTTACGCGCGGAAGTGCTGGCGGACGACAGCTGCGGGAAAACCGTGCTGCCGCAAATCGCCGGGCTGAATGAACAGCAGTTGGTGCTGGGCATCGGCAATACCTCGACGTGGGTCGGGAAATCCAAACAGAGTTTTTACTCATCGTGGTTTGGTGAACCCGCGCCGATGTTGCAGGAAATCTCCGACGTGATGGATGACTTATTCCCGGAAAGTTTGCTGTATCTGCAAAAGGAAATTGCCGGTGATTTGCTGGCGATGCCGGGTTGTGCGTACAAAATTATCAACCTGTTTGGCATTGCCGGTGAAGCCAATACCTATCCGAAACATTTCGCCTATTTCTTCCCGGAAGATGAGGGGCTGAAGTATTCGCCGGTCAAACGCACCGTGGTTTTCGCCAACACTTACCTGCAATTATTCGAACTGTCTTCGCGCACTGAAGCGGCAAAAATGGGCTGGCCGGAAGACCGGCTGCCGGACAGCCGCGTGTGCCAGCGTTATCTGATTGCGTGGTTCCGCGGGCACGACCTTGGACATTCGCTGGTGCGCAACGAGAACGTCTTCCCGAAACTCAGCAAGATTGATCGCTGGGGATCGATGATGGTGCAGGAAGCGCTGGCCGATCAGTTTGGCCTGCTGATGTGCCTCACGCCAGAGGTGGCCGGTGGTCTGCAACTCGACCGCACCGTGCTGGCGCGGATCTACTTCCTTGAAATGCTGCGCTACCTGCGTCGCGGGCCGTCGAGCTATCCCGACGCCGGGGCGGCCTGGATCCAGTTCAACTACCTGCGTGAACACGGCTGCATTGAGCTGACCGCGGATTCCATCGACTTCCACCCGGATCTTTTCTTTACCCAGATGGCGGATCTTACCCGACTGATGAGCGAAGAGTTGCTGGGTGGCGATGCGGAACGGGCAAAATATTTCATGCTGGAACGCTGCCCGCACACCAATCCGGAGGATGTCGATGTGCTGATGGCGCGTCTGGGCACCACCAATGACATGATTGAATACAACCAGTTAATTAAGAGAGTTCCGTTATGATGCCGTTTTCAAATGGATTTTTGCTCAGCCTGTCGCTGTGTCTGGACATCGGGATTGCCAATATCGCCATGATTACGCTGGCGATGCAACGCGGCTATTTTCACGGATTCTGGCTGGGCATTGGCACCTGCATCGGCGATCTGATTTACGCCGTGCTGGCGCTGGCAGGGATGACGCTGTTGCTGCAATACCAGAGCGTCCGCTGGGTGTTGTGGGTCGGCGGCTCGCTGATGCTGATGTGGTTTACCTACAAAATGATCCGCGCGGCGCTGGCTCCGGCGGGCGATCTGAACGCCGGCGATAACGGGCAACCGCGTTCGGTTATGCGCAACTTCGGTCGTGGCGTGTTGCTGGCGATGTCCTCTCCGACGGCGATCCTGTGGTTTGCCGCCGTCGGCGGGGCTCTGATTTCCCGCATGGGGCAGGGCGGCACCGTGGAGGCGTCGTGGTTCCTGACCGGATTCTTTATCGCCGGTGTGTTCTGGACGATCGTGCTGTGCTGCGTCGGCAGCTGGGGCGGAAAAATGCTCGGCACCAAAATGCTGAAATACTCTTACGTGGCGTCGGCGGCGATATTCTCCTACTTCGCGCTGTACGTGGTCATCACCGGCTACCGCGAATTTATCGTGTAACCGCGTGGCTGTGAGAGGCGTTCAGCGACAGCGAATAAAGATGGGGCGTGATCCCCATCATTTTGCGGAACGTATTGATGAAGTGGCTTTGATCGTAAAAGCCCAGTCGGATTGCCACGTCCAGCGCGTTATTGTTTTTGCGCAGCTGGTTGCGGGCTTCGAGCAGCCGCAGCTGCATATGGTATTGCAGCGGCGGCATGCCGATATGCTGGCGGAAAAGCCGGACAAAATGAAATTTACTCAGCCCGCTGATTTGCGCCAGCGTATCGAGATGTATTTTCCGCGTCAGATGGTCGCGCATAAAATCCAGCGCCAGGGTGATCGGGCGCAGCGACTGCTCCTGCTCTTTCGCCGGTTCTTCCAGCAGCGCGCCGAGCAGCCACAGCAGATTCTGTTCCTGATCTTCATCATTGAGCGTGCGTTTGTAATGGCACAGTGCGGAAAACAGCGCGGGATTACTCAGAACGCCTTCGGTCAGCACCGGCGCGTGGTGGTCTGAACGCAGATTGTGATCGACCGACACCTGACGCAGCAACGCCTGCGGAATATGTACGCTGAGGAACTCGACCTTTTCATCGCCGAACAACGAGGACTGCACCGTTGACGGGTTATAAATCGTGATATCGCCGCCGCGCACCAGCTCAGTTTTACCGTGCAGCCAGATTTCTTCCGTGCCGGTAAGGTTGGCGCTGATGACGTATTCGTCGTGGGTGTGACGCGGAAATGACGAATTACTCGCGGTCAGATGCGAGCATTCAATGTCGTTAGCCATCGTCCATTCAGAAATAGAAAGAGACACATCACCCCCATAAATCATTGCTGAGCGAAAAAAACGAACCAACCCTTTTTCTTATGCAGAATTTATAGCACAAACTTTTAACACTGAAAGCGAGGAAAATTCATCACGCGCGAAGGGGAAAAGTCTCCGTTCCCAGCATGACGCCATTCTTTCCGTGATGCTTTATTGCATACATCGCCCGGTCGGCTAGCAGCAGCGCTTCACTGAAATCATCGCTGCCGTTCACTTCATCAATCCCTATCGACGCGCCAATCTGCGCATTGCCGTTATCCAGCTCAAACGGGATCATCGC
Source organism: Rahnella sp. PD12R (assembly GCF_019200965.1). Lineage (NCBI taxonomy): Bacteria > Pseudomonadati > Pseudomonadota > Gammaproteobacteria > Enterobacterales > Yersiniaceae > Rahnella > Rahnella sp. PD12R. The sequence continues at coordinate 24,346 of NZ_JAHTMS010000021.1, forward strand.
CGCATTCAGACACGCCTGTGCTACGCGTTTAATCACCGGATTGTTAAGTGAATACGGCATCAGCAGCACAAATTCATCACCGCCCAGCCGCCCCGGAATGACACCCGGCGGGCACGCTTCCTGAAAACGCTGGCTAAGACGCATCAGAACTTCATCCCCGCTGCGGTGCCCGAGCGTGTCATTCACATGCTTAAAATTATCCAGATCGATAAATGCCACGCACAGCGGCCCGGCATTTTTCAGTGCTGCAAACTGATGCTGTAACGCATGGCGGTTCGCCAGCCCGGTCAGCGGATCGTGGTTCGCCAGCGTCGCCAGCTGCTGCTCGTAATTCTTCTCTTTGGTCATATCGATGTGGGTACCCGTCACTTTCAGCGGGCGTCCGGCGTCGTCCCGTTCGGTGACGCGGCCACGATCGAGCACCCAGGTAATGGTGCCATTTTTCGCCTGCATCCGGTGCAGCGCCTCATAAAACGGCGTCTTGCCTTCCAGATGATTGTAAAAAGCCGACAGCACATCGTCCCGGTCGTCCGGGTGTAAATGCTCGCGCCAGACTTCAAAGCGCGCGCTCAGCTCCTTCGGCTGATAACCCAGCATTGATCCCCAGCGGCGGTTGTAAATCACCAGTTTTCCGCTGGGCACGTCGAGCTGCCACAAACATAAACCGGTTCCATCCAGCGCGGCACTCAGCTTGTTCCGGGCATCGTGCGCGATGCGTTTTAGCCGGGCATTGTGCTTCTTCAGGTTCTGGAGTTGTTGTAAAAGTGAGGAATCAGACATTTCTTATTTTATGAGCAAATAATCTTCATTCTTGCCACGGACCCTGATTTTGTAAACATCAGGTGTGAAAAAGACGTCAGAGGAGCGGATTTTCGGAATTTGCCCATAAGTGAAACCGGGAAAGTACAGCGGCGTTCCGGGGCGGTAAATGTTAAATAAGAAGCGCACTCGTTATTTTTAAACATGGGTTGTCGATATATTTCCGGATGCAATAACGGCGTGTTTAATTATTTTCACATTATAAAAACATTTCATTCCACCCCTTCGAAAGCGCTTTGACAATACGTGCCGGTTTTGGCGGATTATTTTATTTATTGCCTGTGTTTATCCTGAGCAGTCTTGTCATTTCGCTACTTAATCAGGCAAAATATGCGGCCCGCAAAACGGGCTGATTCACTCTTTCTTCATTAACGAAATCATTCTTCGTACAAGAAAACATTCAAAAACCAGAGGCCGGGCTTAGTACCGGATAGATATTTACTTTCAGAAATCGACAGTCTTGTCGCAAGGAAACATAAATGGTGCACCACTCTTTTTATGTGACGTCATCCGTCATGGGAAATTCACATCATGTCGGATAACATCGCAACAGGTACCCCTTCCCGCGTGGAACTGCGTAAAACTCTTACGCTGATTCCGGTTGTTATGATAGGCCTGGCCTATATGCAACCCATGACCTTGTTCGATACGTTCGGTATTGTCTCCGGCCTGACCGACGGCCATGTGCCGACGGCCTATGCCTTCGCGCTGATCGCTGTTTTATTTACGGCGCTGAGCTACGGCAAACTGGTGCGCCGCTATCCTTCTGCGGGCTCCGCTTATACTTACGCGCAAAAAGCGATTCATCCGGTTGTCGGTTTTATGGTGGGCTGGTCTTCGCTGCTCGATTACCTTTTCGCGCCGATGATTAATATTCTGCTGGCAAAAATCTATTTTGAAGCGCTGGTGCCTTCCGTGCCGTCGTGGATATTTGTCATCGTGCTGGTCGGCTTTATGACGCTGTCGAATTTACGCAGCATCAAAACCGTCGCCAATATTAATACGCTGGTCGTCGTCTTACAGATTGTGCTGATTGCCGTGATTACCGGCATGGTGATTTACGGCGTTAACCACGGCACCGGTTACGGTACGCTGGCCAGTTCGAAACCGTTCTGGGGCGAAAATACCCATACTGTGCCGCTGATTACCGGCGCAACCATTCTGTGCTTCTCGTTCACCGGCTTTGACGGCATCAGTAATTTGTCGGAAGAAACCAAAGATGCCGAGCGCGTGATCCCGCGGGCGATTTTCCTGACGGCGTTAATTGGCGGTGCCATCTTCATCGGCGCAACCTATTTCCTGCAACTGTATTTCCCGGACATCTCCAGCTTCAAAAACCCGGATGCCTCGCAGCCTGAAATCATGTTGCAGGTTGCCGGACGCGCCTTCCAGTTTGGCGCGCTGATTTTCTCCAGCATCACGGTTCTGGCTTCCGGCATGGCGGCGCACGCGGGCGTTTCGCGCCTGATGTACGTCATGGGCCGCGACGGCGTATTCCCGAAACGCTTTTTCGGCTACATTCATCCGAAATGGCGTACGCCGTCTTTCAACGTTTTGCTGGTTGGCGCGATTGCCCTGATGGCGATTAACTTCGATCTGGTGACGGCGACGGCGCTGATTAATTTCGGTGCGCTGGTGGCATTTACCTTCGTAAACCTGTCTGTGATTTCGCAGTTCTGGATCCGCGAGAAGCGCAACAAAACCTTACTGGACCACTTCCAGTATCTGCTTTTACCAATGTGCGGCGCGCTGACGGTCGGTGCGTTGTGGGTGAATCTGGAAGAAGGTTCGATGGTGCTGGGGCTGATCTGGGGCGCAGTCGGCTTCATCTATCTGGCCTGCGTGACCAAAAGCTTCCGCAACCCGGTTCCGCAGTACGAAGACGTGGCGTAATAAATTCATGAATAACGATGGCTCCTCCGGGAGCCATTTTTGTTGTGCACAGAAAACCCCCAGCTAGGCTGGGGGTTCAGTAAAGCTTTCAGCTTTGAGCCAGTTATAAAAACCCCTTTTGATTTGTTAAAACAGTTTGCGGTCTGGCAACTGCAAAGGTTCAACAAGAAATCAAAAGGGGGTCCCAATGAGGGACGAAAAGAGCTTAGCGCACACGCGATGGAACTGTAAATATCACATAGTTTTTGCGCCGAAGTACCGAAGAAAGGTGTTCTACGGCTGTCTCTTATACACATCTCCGAGCCCACG
>NZ_JAHTMS010000023.1:0-27136 GCF_019200965.1 Rahnella sp. PD12R
GCGCTTCTCTCCGTAGAACACCTTTCTTCGGTACTTCGGCGCAAAAACTATGTGATATTTACAGTTCCATCGCGTGTGCGCTAAGCTCTTTTCGTCCCTCATTGGGACCCCCTTTTGATTTCTTGTTGAACCTTTGCAGTTGCCAGACCGCAAACTGTTTTAACAAATCAAAAGGGGTTTTTATAACTGGCTCAAAGCTGAAAGCTTTACTGAACCCCCAGCCTAGCTGGGGGTTTTCTGTGCACAAAAAAGGCGATGTTTTCACATCGCCTTTTGTTTTTTCGTCACGGATAAAAAATCAGTGCACCGCGCCTTCCGGTTTTTTCTTCTGCGCACTCATGAAGTGATAAGTCAGCTTGTCGGCCTCTTTATCCAGTGCCACAGAGACGGAACCGCCATCCACCAGAGAACCAAACAGCAGCTCGTTGGCGAGTGGTTTTTTAAGGTTTTCCTGAACGGTACGGGTCATCGGACGCGCGCCCATTGCACGGTCATAGCCTTTCACCGTCAGCCAGTCGCGGGCTTCATCACTGACTTCCAGTGAAACGCCTTTGGCATCCAGCTGCGCCTGCAACTCAACGATAAACTTATCAACAACCTGCTGGATAACATCTGTAGACAGATGGTTGAACCAGATTACGTTGTCCAGACGGTTACGGAATTCCGGCGTAAAGGTACGTTTGATCTCTTCCATTGCATCCGGGCTGTTATCCTGATGAACCAGACCAATCGACTTACGTTCCGTTTCACGCACACCGGCGTTGGTGGTCATCACCAGAATGACGTTACGGAAGTCCGCTTTACGTCCGTTGTTGTCGGTCAGCGTCCCGTTATCCATCACCTGCAGCAGCAGGTTGAAGACGTCAGGGTGGGCTTTCTCGATTTCATCGAGCAGCACCACGGCGTGAGGATGTTTAATAACCGCATCCGTCAGCAAACCGCCCTGATCAAACCCGACATATCCCGGAGGCGCACCAATCAGCCGGCTGACCGTGTGACGCTCCATATATTCCGACATATCAAAGCGCAGCAACTCGATATCCAGCGCTTTAGCCAGCTGAACCGTGACCTCTGTTTTACCGACACCCGTAGGCCCGGCGAACAGGAATGAACCGACAGGCTTATGATCCTGACCCAAACCGGCGCGGCTCATTTTGATCGCTTCAGTCAGTGCTTCGATAGCAGGATCCTGCCCGAAGACCAGCATTTTCAGACGATCGCCCAAGTTTTTCAGTACATCGCGGTCAGTGGCCGAGACGGTTTTTTCCGGTATACGGGCAATACGCGCAACCACGCTTTCAATGTCGCTGACGTTAACGGTTTTCTTGCGTTTACTGACCGGCATCAACCGGCTGCGGGCGCCCGCTTCGTCAATCACGTCGATAGCTTTGTCCGGCAAGTGACGGTCATTGATGTACTTAACCGACAACTCAACCGCTGCACGCACCGCTTTCGCGGTATAACGCACGTCGTGATGCGCTTCGTATTTGGTTTTCAGGCCATTAATAATCTGAACGGTCTCTTCAACGCTTGGCTCAGTAATATCAATTTTCTGGAAGCGACGCGCCAGAGCACGGTCTTTCTCAAAGATATTGCTGAATTCCTGATACGTCGTTGAGCCGATCACTCTGATTTTACCGCTCGACAGCAACGGTTTAATCAGGTTAGCCGCATCCACCTGGCCACCCGACGCCGCACCGGCACCGATGATTGTGTGGATTTCATCAATAAACAGAATGCTGTTCTTATCCTGCTCGAGCTGTTTCAGCAGGGATTTGAAACGTTTTTCGAAATCGCCGCGGTATTTAGTGCCCGCCAGCAATGAACCTATATCCAGTGAATAGAGCGTGCAGTCGGCCATGACTTCAGGCACATCACCCTGCTCAATTCTCCATGCCAGACCTTCGGCAATGGCGGTTTTACCGACACCAGACTCGCCCACCAGCAGCGGGTTGTTTTTACGGCGACGGCAGAGCACCTGAATCGCGCGCTCAAGTTCTTTATCACGGCCAATCAGCGGATCGATGCCACCTACGCGCGCCAACTGGTTAAGATTAGTGGTGAAGTTCTCCATACGATCTTCCCCCGCCGACTGCTCTTCGTTAACTGGGTTTTCCGCATTGTTTTGCGCCTGGCCGCCCGTTTCATCTTTACGGGTACCGTGCGAAATAAAGTTCACCACATCAAGGCGGCTGACATCATGTTTGCGCAGAAGGTAGGCGGCCTGTGATTCCTGCTCGCTGAAAATCGCGACCAGAACATTGGCACCAGACACTTCGCTGCGACCAGAAGATTGAACGTGGAATACCGCACGTTGCAGAACGCGCTGGAAACTCAGCGTTGGCTGGGTATCACGTTCTTCTTCACTGGCAGGTAAGGTGGGTGTGGTTTGCTCGATGAAGGCTTCCAGTTCCTGGCGCAAGGCCACGAGATCTACTGTACAAGCTTCAAGCGCTTCACGGGCAGCAGGGTTGCTGAGCAACGCCAGCAACAGGTGCTCCACGGTCATAAACTCATGCCGGTGCTCACGGGCTCTTGCGAAAGCCATGTTGAGACTGAGTTCAAGTTCTTGATTGAGCATAGGCACCTCCCAAATAGATTGCCTTAATCAGGCTTTTTCCAGCGTACACAGCAACGGATGCTCATTCTCCTTGGCGTACTCATTCACATGTGCGACTTTGGTTTCCGCGACTTCGGCGGTATAAACACCGCAGACCGCTTTGCCTCTATAGTGCACCTGGAGCATCAGTTGCGTTGCACGTTCAATATCATAAGAAAAGAACTTTTGCAGAACGTCAATCACAAATTCCATTGGAGTGTAATCGTCGTTGTTTAATATAACTTTATACATAGATGGCGGTTTTACCTCATCCTTTTGTTTATTCGCCGTCAAATGTTCAAAGTTTAGCCAGTCTTGATTATTGCCCATTGCCTGTTCATCACCTGTGAAGATCGTATTGGAAGCCAAATACACCGACATAAAGACTTTCTGCGGAGTCTCATGTTGTAATTCCGGTATTTTACCATTTCTGGCTTCACCTTGCCGCTGCACAAAATGTCTTCCCTGCACCCGACTCCGCTACCGAAATTTTAACAAAATATGTCAATAGCGTTACCTGCTTCAAAGTTTGGTTATCTGCTCCCTTGGGACAAATGCCGTTTCCTTGACGTCCAACTCTATTCCACTAGAGTGTAAATTCGTGAGCTGAACGGATAGTAAACAGGCCTGAACAGGTGTTTATCTGCTGCGTTCTGGCCTTCGTGCTCACTCAACTGGCTTTATCTATTTACTACCAGACTAGTCATGAGAGGGATGTAGCAGCATGCAGACGGGTACTGTTAAATGGTTCAATAATGCTAAAGGCTTTGGCTTCATTTGCCCGCAAAATGGCGGTGAAGACATCTTCGCTCACTACTCCACAATCCAGATGGAGGGTTACCGGACACTCAAGGCCGGACAGCAGGTCAATTTCGACGTTCATGAAGGCCCAAAGGGGAATCATGCCAGCCTCATTGTTCCGGTGGAAAGCGAAGCGGTCGCCTGACCCCTTCAGCACACAGACTCGAATTACGCTCAGCGTGTGCTCAATAACAAATCAAATGCCGGTCACTCACTGACTGGCATTTTTATTTATGGGGGAGAATGCTTCTGGCTTCAAGCCCTGCACGCAAAAAAAAAGGTCATTTTTTAGACACCGATTGCTAAGACAGGACATAAAACAAATTAAGTCTAAACACAATCTCAACAAATCACGTTCAATTTCTCCATAATTTGCCCCGTTGCACACCTGTTTATTCTCGCCCTGTTGAAATAACCGTTACCGATATCCGGTTCACTTTGACAGGTAATCCCATGACCACTTTCAGCTACCCTTCCACAGAAAAGGCTCCGCTTTCCGGCCTTCAGTTGATGACGGCGTTACTCTCCTGCCGCACGGTGCCGGGTCCATCATGGAAATTACCGCGTTACCGGTTCAAATTCCTGTACCGTGCGCTGCTGCATCCGCGCCGGACCTTCGCAATGCTCGATTATCTCGCGCATCATCCGCAGCGCGATGAAATTCTGGCGGCGATGCCGAGCCTGCCGTGCAAATTGCACCGTATTTATCAGACCGCCAATATCACGCCGGAACAGGCGATGAAGCGCATTACCGATCACTACGACATGATCGGCCACTGCCTGCCGGATGCGATTAATCACGGTTATCTCAGCAAAAAAGAGATGGCGATCGCCACGCTGACCGGTAAAGAAGAGCAGCGTTATGCCATCACCTTCAACGCTATCGCCCGCCTGGATAAAGAAGGCGAAGCCACGCTGACATTCCATAATGCCGAAGGCGTTTCCATTGCTATCGTGACGTTCTCGTTTATCGAATATCAGGGGAAACCGACGCTGTTTATTGGCGCGTTGCAGGGGCCGAAGGCGAATGTGGATCATCAGGAAATTCAGCGTGCGACCAAAGCCTGCCACGGGTTATTTCCAAAACGTCTGGTGATTGAGGCGCTGACGACGCTCGCGGATGTCACCGGCATGACGCAGCTTGTGGCGGTCGGCAACCACACCCACATTTATGAAAATCCGCGCTATAAAAAACGCAAAGGTATGGTGTTTGCCGATTACGACAGCTTCTGGGAAACGATGGAGGCAAAACCGGGCGAAGACGGATATTTCCATCTGCCACGCCAGATTGCCCACCGGCCGCTGGAGGAAATCGCCAGCAAACGACGTTCCGAATACCGCCGTCGCTATCAGTTGCTCGATGACCTGGAAAGCCAGATCCGCCAGACCTTCACCCGCGGACACGGCAATCCGGTCACGACACAGGAAACACGGGCGGCTTAATCCGCCCTGCCGCGCGCCAGCCAGGCCACGCGGGAAAACATTTGCCGCAGCAGCGGAGGAATCGATGCGGTTCCCCGCAAAGACGCCGCCAGCGCCACATCAATGGCCAGATCCGGCTTCGAGCTGCGGTGAATCGCTTTATCGATAATTCGTCGCGGCGCCATCGGCACATTCGCCGCTATCGCCGAATTTTTGCGATACACATCCTCAAACCCTTCACGATACAGGAAATACTCAATGTCCTGCGCCGGTAACGCCGTCAGTCGGTAACGCAGCGTATCGTCATGATTCTCCACGTTGGCAATGACCGTCGCCGCGTATTTGCGCCCGGCTTCGTCACCGTCGACCAGCGCATGCCACTCGATGCCCATCTGCCGGGCGAACCGCAGCAACGGCTTCAGGCCGCACTGCGCAAACTCAATCACCTTAATGCCTTCAGATTCGAAATGATAACCGCACTGTCGCGCCAGCTGATTGAGCAACCACACTTCCGTTTCGCCTTCCACCAGCAGCCAGCAGCGCGCAAACAAAGACGATGGCCGGTTAAAGCGAATATGGAAAGCAATCCGGCGGCTGTCTTCCATGCTCAGCCCTTCCGGCCCGATACCGTAAGCCGCGACGCGGCCGGACTCACGCACCAGCCTGCAAATCTGCTCAACCGGCACCAGCGAAAGCAAATCGCCGGAATTGGTTGTCGTGATCCGTTGCAACGGCAGCTGATCCAGCAATCCCCACGCCACCGACAACATGATCGGATGCAGACGGGTTTCGGGGTCTTCAATCAGCAATAAAGGCCGTGCGTCCGGATGCAGCACCACTGAACCCTTCGCCTGCAATAAAGTGGAAAACATGCCCAGCAGCATCACCCGCATGCTGCGGCTGTTGGGCTCTGCAATCATGCGGTTGATGTTATCCAGCGAGCGCCACGCCCGGCGGCTCTCGGCGCGGCCATGCCGTTTTTGCTGCCAGGGCATGCTGTTTGATGTTCCCTGCTCGGCAAAATAATGCTCCAGTAACTGCTGCATCGCCGACAGCCCGCTGCGCAGTTCGCTGTTGGTCAGCGTTTGCGGGTTATGCACCAGCCCGCGCGTCAGTTCGTCGAGCTGTTTCGCCAGTTCTTCATTATTCACCGCTAACCGAGGCGCCAGCGTTTCGCTGCGCAGACGCCGGATAAACCGCGCATCGCGTAAACGCAGTACCGGATTGAGACGGATCAGTGCCTGCGCCAGCGGGTCAATCGTCGTCAGATTTAACGGCTGACCGTTGGACGACAGAAAACTGCGCAAGGTCATCACGCTGCCGTCATCGTCCAGCTCGCCTTCCAGCCGGTAATAAATCCGGTTCAGCTTGTCGGCACATTTCACCCATAAAGGGGATAACGGATTAAATCGCGGTGACGTATGGTGCCCTGCCTGGTTTTCACAAAACGTAAACACGACGTGCAGATACTGTGATTTGGATTCCTGTTCCCCGGCGGGAAAGTAGAAATCCTCCTCTTTGAAGCAGTAAAGTTTGGGTTCAGGTGAAAGCAGCAGTGTGAGGGCGTCGAGCAAGCTGGATTTACCCCAGGCGTTTTCACCAATCAGAACCGTATTGGTCAGGAAGGATTCTGCCTGACCCTGACTGGCAGAACCGGTAATTGAAGCGCCCCGTTGCGCGGGCTGAGTCAGTGTCAAAGACAGCCGGTTGATACCCCGAAAACCGACAATATCAATATGTTCCAGATACATCAGACGCCTCCTGTGCGCTCAGTGCTTCCCTGAGCATGGCGTTAAAAAAGGGTTCAGGTCAAGCCCGCAGAACGCGCTCTGCGTGCCGAAGCCGCTTTACAGTCTGATTACTTTTCGTTAGCGTGTCGGGCGGCATTTTCTGTGTCGCGCTCCGTTCATGGAACCTCACTTTTCAGGGATTTTTGCATTATGTATTCCGGGCTGTTAATTATTCTTTTGCCACTGATTGTCGGTTATCTCATTCCGCTCAAAAACCGGTCCCTGCTGCATCTGGTTAACCAACTGCTGAGCTGGATGGTGTACGTCATTCTTTTTATTATGGGCATCAGTCTGGCTTTCCTCGACAATCTCAGCGCGAATTTATTGCTGATTTTCAAATATGCCGCCGTCTGCTTCCTGTGCATTTTCGTGATGAACTACGCCGCGCTATGGTTGCTCGAACGCCGCCGTCCGTGGAAAACCCAGCACAAGCAGGAAAAGCTGCCTTCACGCGTACACATGGCGCTGGAATCCCTGAAACTTTGCGGCGTCGTCATCGTCGGTTTTGCACTCGGCCTGACGCAATGGCACTGGCTGACCTTCGCCTCGCAGGCCAGTGAAATCGCCCTGTTATTCCTGCTGGCGCTGGTGGGGTTGCAACTGCGCAACAGCAGCATGACGCTGCGCCAGATTATCCTCAATCGCCGCGGCATGATGGTCGCGATCGTGGTGGCAGTCAGTGCGTTAATCGGCGGTGCGATAGCCGCCCTGCTGCTCGGTTTGCCGCTGAAAACCGGTCTGGCGCTGGCCTCAGGTTACGGCTGGTATTCCCTTTCCGGTATCGTTCTGACGGATTCGTTCGGGCCGGTGATTGGCAGCGCCGCGTTCTTCAACGATCTGGCGCGTGAGCTTTGCGCCATCATGCTGATCCCGACGCTGGTCCGCAGCAGCCGTTCGACCGCGCTGGGCCTGTGCGGCGCAACGTCGATGGACTTCACCCTGCCGGTATTACAACGCAGCGGCGGGCTGGATATGGTGCCGCCCGCGGTGGTTCACGGTTTTGTATTAAGCCTTATCGCCCCGGTGCTGATGGCCTTTTTCTCCGCCTGATGTCTGCCCTTCCCGCTGTTTTCTGGCAGCGGGTAATACCCCTGCAAAAATTGCTTTAAATCAACTTCCCCCCACTTTGTCTTAAAAACCCCTTCATTTCTTTTCCCGGCAGTCTTAGGCTTGCATCAAAACAAGCATTTCAAATACAACTTTATAAAAGGACCGAATGATGTTTTGTGTGCAATGTGAACAAACAGTCCGTACCCCGGCGGGCAATGGCTGCGCTTATGCGCAGGGTATGTGTGGTAAAACCGCTGAAACTTCCGATTTGCAGGACTTGCTGGTCGCCGTTTTACAGGGCTTATCGGCCTGGGCGCTGGCGGCGCGCGGTTACGGGATTGTCGATGAGGACATTGACAGCTTCGCGCCACGGGCCTTTTTCTCCACGCTGACCAACGTCAACTTCGATTCCGACCGTATCGTCGGCTACGCGCGTGAAGCGATTATTCACCGTGAAGCGCTGGCGGTTCGCTGCCGTCTGATGGACCCGGAAATCACCGTTGATCACCCGCTGGCGGCGCTGGAACTGGTCAGTGATAACCTGAGTGACCTGCAACAACAGGCTCAGCAATTTGCGCTTAACGGCGACAAAGTACAGATCGGCGATGATATTCACGGGCTGCGCATGTTGTGCCTGTACGGCCTGAAAGGCGCGGCGGCCTATATGGAACACGCGCACGTTCTCGGCCAGTCGGACACCGCGATTTATGCGGAGTATCACCGCCTGATGGCATGGCTCGGTACGCAACCTTCCGACATGGGTGTGCTGCTCGAAAACGCGATGGCGATCGGCAAAATGAACTTCGGCGTGATGGCGATTCTGGACAAAGGCGAAACGGACGCTTACGGCCATCCGCGCCCGACGTCCGTCAATGTGCGCCCGCTGGCGGGTAAAGCGATTCTGATTTCAGGCCATGACCTGAAAGATTTGCAGATGCTGCTCGAACAGACCGCCGGCACCGGCATCAATATTTATACCCACGGCGAAATGCTTCCGGCGCACGGTTATCCTGAACTGAAAAAGTTCCCGCACCTGGCCGGTAACTACGGCAGCGGCTGGCAGAATCAGCAGGTTGAATTTGCCAAATTCCCCGGCCCGGTGGTGATGACCTCCAACTGTATTATTGACCCTAACGTCGGTAACTACGGCGACCGTATCTGGACCCGCAGCATTGTCGGCTGGCCGGGCGTACAGCATCTGGAAGGCGAAGATTTCGCGCCGGTGATCAGCCAGGCGTTGCAACTGTCCGGTTTCCCTTACAGTGAGATCGAGCAGGAAATTACCGTCGGCTTTGGTCGCCAGACGCTGCTCAGCGCGGCCGATACCGTGATTGATTTAGTCGCCGCCAAAAAATTGCGTCATATCTTCCTGATTGGCGGTTGTGACGGCAGCCGCGGCGAACGCAGTTACTTCACCGATCTGGCACGCAGCGTGCCGCAGGATTGCGCGATCATGACCCTGGCCTGCGGGAAATACCGCTTCAACAAACTGGACTTCGGCACCATCGAAGGTCTGCCGCGCCTGCTGGACGTCGGTCAGTGTAACGACGCTTATTCCGCAATTATTCTGGCGGTCAATCTGGCCGAAAAACTCGGTTGTGGCGTGAATGATTTGCCGCTGAGTCTGGTGCTTTCATGGTTCGAGCAGAAAGCGATTGTGATCCTGCTGACGCTGTTGTCACTGGGCGTGAAAAACATCGCCACCGGCCCGACGGCTCCGGCATTCCTGACCGATAATCTGCTGGCGGTGCTTAACGAACAGTTCGGCCTGCGTTCGATTACGTCGGTTGAGCAGGATCTGAAAACCATGCTGGCGGAGTAAATCTGAGATGAACTTTCCTTTATTTCCTGACCAGCCGACAGCGCTGTGTCAGAACCGTATGCAGGTGTATTCCGTTACGCAGGAAACGCCCGATGTCTGGACGCTGTCGCTGATCAGTCACGACGTTTATCCGTATCAGCCGGGCCAGTTTGCGCTGGTGAATATCGGCCAGAGCGGTGACGTACAGCGCGCGTATACGCTCTCTTCCACGCCAGGCTTGAGCCGGTTTATTCAGCTGACGGTGCGCCGGATTGATGGCGGTGAAGGCTCCGGCTGGCTGACGCAGCAGGTTAAACCGGGCGATTACCTGTGGCTTTCGGACGCTCAGGGTGAATTCACCTGTGAAACACCGCAGCCTTTATTACTGCTGGCCGCCGGTTGCGGCGTAACGCCGGTGATGTCCATCGCACGCCGCGTTCTGGCGCATTCTCCGGCGCAAAGCGTGCAGGTGTTCTACAGCGTCCGCAGCCCGCAGGACGTCATTTTTGCGCAAGAATGGCAGCGGATGGCGGCGCAATATCCGCAACTTCGTCTGACCATTCTGGCTGAAAATGATGCGGCACCGGGCCAGATTGCAGGGCGTCTCAGTCAGGACTTACTGCAAAGCCAGGTGGCGGATATCGCTGCGCGTCGGGTGATGATTTGCGGGCCCGCGCCATATATGGCACTGGCCGGGAAATGGGCGGCCGAACTGGGTGTTCCGCCACAAAACATCGTTAAGGAACAGTTCCAGGCCACAGAAATGGTTGTTTCAGCAGACCAGCAACTGACGCTGACCCGCCTGACGCCGCTTGCAAACTTCCGCGTGCCGGTCGGTTCAACGCTGCTGGCCGCTATGGAACAGAACAAACTGCCGGTCACGGCAGCCTGCCGTGCGGGCGTTTGCGGCAGTTGCAAAACCCGCGTGCTGTCCGGTGATTACACAACCACCAGCCGCATGACGCTCACCGACGAGGAAGTCGCGCAGGGCTACGTTCTGGCGTGCAGCTGTCAGCTTCAGGGCGACGTCACGCTCGCCTGATCCCCGCGCCTCCCGCTGCCCGCTCATGACTTTTTACAGTCTGCGCGGGCAGATTTACAAAACTTCACCTTCCCTCCCCGCGTAATTTTGTATGGTTTAAGACTGTGCATTCATGGATGTAATCAGTGGACTATGCTTAATCCACTTATTTAAAACCCGCCCGAAGGCTTCATACATAACGAAAGATTACGGGCACACCGGAGGGAATCAGTTGATGAAACAAAGCGTAGCGTCATATCTGGCGAAAACTCTTGAAGCAGCAGGCATAAAACGAATCTGGGGCGTAACCGGCGATTCGCTTAACGGGCTGAGCGACAGCCTGAACCGCATGGGCACCATCGAATGGCTCGGCACGCGTCATGAAGAGGTTGCCGCCTTTGCCGCCGGTGCCGAAGCACAAATCACCGGAGAACTGGCGGTCTGCGCCGGTTCCTGCGGCCCCGGCAACTTGCATCTGATCAACGGCCTGTTCGACTGCCATCGCAACCACGTCCCGGTGCTCGCCATCGCGGCGCATATTCCCTCAAGCGAAATCGGCAGCGGCTATTTTCAGGAAACTCATCCGACCGAATTATTCCGCGAATGCAGCCACTATTGTGAATTAGTCACCAACCCGGAACAGCTCCCGCAGGTGCTGGCGATCGCCATGCGCAAGGCGATCCTCAACCGCGGCGTTTCCGTGATTGTTTTGCCCGGCGATGTTGCGCTGAAACCGGCACCGGAAGACGCCAAAGTCAGCTGGTATCCGCCGCAGTTGCCGAAGGTACAGCCTCAGCAGACCGAACTGGACAAGCTGGCCGAACTGCTCCATGGCGCGGCCAACATTACCCTGATGTGCGGCAGCGGTTGTGCCGGTGCGCACGACGAAGTGATCAGGCTGGCGGAAACCCTGAAAGCGCCGGTAGTACATGCCCTGCGCGGAAAAGAACATATTGAATGGGATAACCCGTACAGCGTCGGCATGACCGGGCTGATCGGTTTTTCCTCCGGTTTCCACGCCATGATGAATGCCGACACGCTGATCCTGCTCGGCACGCAATTCCCGTACCGCGCGTTTTATCCGACAGACGCAAAAATCATTCAGATAGATATCAATCCGGGCAGTATCGGCGCGCACTGCCACGTTGATATGGCGCTGGTCGGCGACATCAAGTCCACCCTGACCGCCGTTCTGCCGCAATTGCAGGTGAAAACTGAGCGTAAGTTCCTCGACAAAGCCCTGAAGCATTATGAAGAAGCGCGCAAAGATCTCGATGCGCTGGCGACGCCGAATGACAAACAGGCGATCCATCCGCAATATCTGGCACAGCAAATCAGCCGCTTCGCCGATGCCAACGCCATCTTTACCTGTGACGTCGGCACGCCTACCGTCTGGGCGTGCCGTTACCTGCAAATGAACGGCCAGCGCCGTCTGCTCGGTTCGTTTAACCACGGCTCGATGGCCAACGCCATGCCGCAGGCCATCGGGGCGCAGGCGATTGACCGCACGCGTCAGGTGGTGGCGCTGTGCGGCGACGGCGGTTTTGCCATGTTGATGGGCGATTTCCTGACGCTGGCGCAGCAAAAACTGCCGGTGAAAATTGTCATATTCAACAACAGCGTGCTGGGGTTTGTGGCGATGGAAATGAAAGCCGGCGGTTATCTGACCGACGGCACCGAGCTTAAAAACCCGGATTTCGCGGCGATTGCCGAAGCGGCAGGAATCAAAGGGATCCGCGTGGAAAAAGCTTCCGACGTGGACGCGGCATTGCAGGACGCGTTTGCTTATCAGGGGCCGGTGCTGGTGGATGTCATCACCGCCACCGAAGAACTGGCGATGCCGCCTCAGATTAAATTTGAGCAGGCAAAAGGCTTCAGCCTCTACATGCTGCGGGCGGTGATCAGCGGCCGGGGTGACGAAGTCATCGAACTGGCAAAAACCAACTGGCTGCGGTAACCCCGACAGGGATATAGTGGAGAGTCAGGCGGGCACAGGTTGCCCGCTTTTTTCCTCCCCTTAACATTCACCTGGTAGAAGGATTATGACGTTGATCGATTTACGCAGTGATACCGTAACCCGCCCCAGCGAAGCTATGCGTCAGGCGATGGCCAGCGCTGAAGTCGGCGATGATGTCTACGGCGATGACCCAACGGTAAATGCTTTGCAGGACCTGGCCGCGAAACTGTGTGGCAAAGAAGCCGCGCTGTTTTTACCGACCGGCACACAGGCTAATCTGGTTGCCCTGCTGACGCACTGTCAGCGCGGAGAAGAATATATTGTCGGCCAGAAAGCCCACAACTATATGTATGAAGCCGGCGGTGCCGCCGTTCTCGGCAGCATTCAGCCGCAGCCGCTCGATATGGCCGCCGACGGTTCTATCCCGCTGGATAAAGTCGCCGCTGCCATCAAACCTGATGATATTCACTTTGCCCGCACCCGTCTTCTGAGCCTGGAAAATACGCACAGCGGCAAAGTGCTTCCGCTCGATTATCTGCAAAAAGCTTACGCGTTTACCCGCGAAAAAGGGCTGGCGCTGCACATTGATGGCGCGCGCATCATGAATGCCGCGGTAGCGCTGAACGTCGAGCTGAGCGAAATCACCCAATATTGCGACACCCTGACCATATGCCTGTCGAAAGGTCTGGGCGCGCCGATTGGTTCCCTGCTGGTCGGCAGCAAAGAGTACATCCATCGTGCGAACCGCTGGCGCAAGATGACCGGCGGCGGCATGCGCCAGTCCGGCATTCTGGCCGCGGCGGCCATTTATGCACTGGAAAACAACGTGGCGCGTCTGAAAGATGACCATGACAACGCACAATGGCTGGCTGAACAGCTGAGCAATATCGGCGTGGAAATCGCTGAACCCGGCCCGCAGACCAACGTTCTTTACATCAAACAGAGCGCTGAACTGGTCGAAAAAATGGGCCCGTGGATGCGTGAGCGCGGCGTCATCATCAGTGCCGGACCGCTGACCCGCGTGCTGACTCACATCAACATCAGCCGTGAAGACCTGCAAAAAGTCGTCGCCCTGTGGCAGGAATTCCTGCACCAGCACGCCTGACAGCCAACCTGTCTGCGGCGGCAAGACCTCCGGCTGCCGCCGTATTTTCATGATTCCCCCTACACTCAGAGCAAACGGATTATGCCTAGAATTGTCGTCCTCGGCGCCAGCGGATATATCGGACAACATCTGACTGCCCACCTGAGCCAGCACGGTTTTAAGGTCACTGCGGCTGCGCGGCGCATCGAATGGCTGCAACAACAAAAATGGCCTCACGTCCGTTGCTGTTTTGCGGATGTCTACCAGAGTAAAACGCTGGCCAGCGCCTTCGAAGGTGCCGACGTGCTGGTGTATCTGGTGCACGCGATGTCAGAAGATGACGACCTGCTGGAAAAAGAGCGCCAGGCCGCGCAGCACACCCTGCTGGCGCTGCGCGACTCCTCCATCAGACACATTGTTTATCTCGGCTCCATGCAGCCGGAAGGCAACCATTCCCCCCATTTACAGGCACGCAAACTGACCGGCGACTTGCTGCGGATGAGCAATATTCCGGTCACCGAACTGCGTACCGGCATTGTGATCGGCGCAGGTTCAGCGGCGTTCGAAGTCATGCGCGACATGGTGTACAACCTGCCCGTTCTCACGCCGCCGCAATGGGTTCGCTCGAAATCCTCGCCGGTGGCGCTGGAAAATCTGCTGAATTATTTGCAGGGTCTGGTGACGTTACCCGCCAGCGGAAACCGTATTTTCGACGCCGCCGGGCCGGAGTACATCAGCTATCAGACGTTGTTCGAACGCTTTATTGCCCTGAGCGGAAAACGCCGCTGGCTGATCCCCGTTCCGCTGCCGACCTCTTTTGTTTCGGTGTATTTCCTCAGCCTTATTACCTCAGTGCCCACCTCACTCGCCAAAGCACTGATCCAGGGGCTGAATCACGATCTGCCCGCCGACAGTGCAGAACTTCAGGCGCTGATCCCGCAGGAGCTGATTTCGATTGATGAGGCAATCCGCCGCACGCTGGAAAAGGAACAACAGCAGGTCATGGATTCTCCCGACTGGGGCTATGACCCGGATGCCCGTGCGCGCTGGCGGCCCGGCTACGGTTACTACCCGAAACAGGCAGGCTTTACGCTGGAAACGTCGGCATCAAAAGCATCCCTGTGGAAAGTGGTGCAGAAACTCGGTGGCGCGGAAGGCTATTTTTACGCCAACGGATTATGGAAGACGCGGGCACGCATCGACGATCTGCTCGGCGGTGGCGTGCAGTATGGACGCCCTGACCGGGACACCCTGAAAATCGGCGATAAAATTGACGGATGGAAAGTGATCAGCCTGAAACCGCAGCGCGAACTGGCGCTGTTATTCGGAATGAAAGCGCCGGGGCTCGGGCGGCTGACGTTCACGATCACCGACCACGGCGAAAGCCGCAGTCTGGACGTTCGCGCGTGGTGGCATCCGGCCGGTTTCAGCGGTTTGCTCTACTGGTTCAGTATGATGCCCGCTCATCAGTTTATTTTTCGAGGCATGGCGAAACGCATCGCCAGTCTGGCCCGTCAGAAAGACCGCTGCGGAAGCTGAAAGGGTTTATTTAAAGCGCAATCGCACAGTTTCAGACATTGCTGCACCCCTTTCCCATTGCAACCCGCACAATTTCACGAAAGAATGGCGCGCTTATTGCTGAGAGGCGCCCCAGCCTTAGTAATTTCACTCATTGGGATGTACTCAAAATCATTCGGGTTGCAGCAAGGCAGCAAACGAATGAATCCCGATGAGCTGACTGGAGTCAGTGATTCGGGTGAATGAGAGCAGCGAACACCGCTGCAACGTGAAGGATGAAGAGTAGTTATGAGAGTTTTGGTTACCGGCGCTAGCAGCGGTTTAGGGCGCAATGCGGTCGAGTTTTTGCGAAATAAAGGGATTAAAGTCCGGGCGACGGGTCGCAATGCCGCCATGGGGTCACTTTTGCAAAAAATGGGCGCGGAATTCATTCATGCCGATCTCACCACGCTGGTGTCGGCGCAGGCCAAAGCCTTGCTCGCCGATGTCGATACCGTCTGGCACTGTTCCGGGCTGATGTCGCCGTGGGGCAGCGAACAGGAATTCGAACTGGCGAACGTCCGCGCGACGCGTCGTCTGGGCGAATGGTCAACGGCGTACGGCGTGGAAAATTTCGTGCATATTTCGTCACCGGCGATTTATTTCGATTTCCATCATCACCGCGACATTCCGGAAGACTTCCGCCCTCACCGTTTCGCCAACTCGTTCGCCCGCAGCAAAGCCGCCGGTGAACAGGTGATCCACACGCTGGCGATGTCCAATCCGCAAACGCATTTCACCATTTTACGCCCGCAGGGTCTGTTCGGGCCGCACGATAACGTGTTGCTGCCCCGTCTGCTGCAAATGCTGAAATACGGCGGCACGCTGATGCTGCCGCGCGGTGGCGAAGCGCTGGTCGACATGACCTACGTGGAAAACGCGGTTCACGCGATGTGGCTGGCGACGCAGTCCGAATCCACAGAATCCGGGCGCGCGTTTAACATCACCAATCAGCAACCGCGTCCGCTGCGCACCATGGTGAAACAGCTGATGGAAAGTCTGGACATCAAATACCGCATCCGCTCCGTGCCTTATCCGCTGCTGGATATGATGGCGCGCGGCATGGAACGCATCAGCAAAAGCTCACACAAAGAACCGGTACTGACACATTACAGCGTCGCGAAACTGAATTTCGATCTCACGCTCGACACGCAGCGCGCACAGAAAGAGCTGGGATATGTGCCAGTGATTTCACTGGATCAGGGAATCATCCGCACTGCCGCCTGGCTGCGCGACCACGGTAAACTTCAGGGCCTGCACGGTATCGGCCCGAAACGCGACTGACGGCCGGGTCAGCCGCTTCCTCAGTTATTCGAATCCGGGAATTGCTGCAACAGCGCCAGAACAATCGCTTCTGACTGCGCATCAGCATTCCCGCGATAATCACTCTGCCTGAAATGCATCTGGAACGCCGAAATCACACGGCGCGCCTGCTCCGGCGTCATGTTTTCCGTCACGGTATAGCCGTACTGTTTCAGCAAGGTCAGCAGATGCGCCTGATCCACTGGCTGCTGCGGATTTCTGCCCGCCAGAAAATGGCTGACCCGCGCCGCATCCGGCCAGGCACCAATCCCCCGCTCCGCCATCTGTTGCCACGGGAATAATGGCCCCGGATCATCTTTACGCTGCGGTGCAATATCGCTGTGAGCAACCACGTTACGCGGCTCAATCTGATAGTGCGCGATAATGCCTTTGCTCAGGTCTGCCAGCAAATCGATTTGCGCGGGCGGGAACGGGTAGAATTTTTTTCCCAGCAGCGTCGTGCTGTAGCCTTTGTTTTCCAGCTCAATACCGATGGACGTATCGTTCAGATTGGTGCGTCCGCGCCAGCCGCTGGCTCCTGCATGCCACGCGCGCATGTTTTCCGGCACCAGTTGCCACGCGACCGGTTTGCCGTTTTCAAGCGGCGGTTGTGCCGGGATCAGGTAATGCGCACTGACGTGTTCATCGGTAAGCGTATTTAATGCGTTGTGGAAATCTTCAGCCGTGTAGTGGATGACCAGAAAGCGCACCCGCTGATCCATGCCCTGCGCCTGCCGCGTGGTTTCCAGCCGGTAAGGTAAATTTTTCGCCTGATCACTGCTCTGACAGCCCGTCAGGGCCAGCAGAAGCGCAGCAATCACGCCGCTTCTGATGCCCAAACGCCTCATTTCCGATGCACGATAACAGCGGTGCCGGAAACGCTGACCATCAGCATGCTGCTGTCCTTGCCCACGGTTTCATAATCGATATCAATGCCGACCACGGCGTTAGCACCGCGTTCTTTCGCCTGTTCTTCCAGCTCGCGAAAGGCAATTTCACGCGCTTTACGCAGTTCTTTTTCATACGCCCCGGAACGGCCACCGACGATATCGCGTACGCCTGCGAAGAAATCACGAAAAATGTTCGCACCTAAAATCGCTTCGCCCGTGACCACACCGCAATATTCCGCGATGGTAAAACCTTCCAGGGTCGGGGTGGTTGAAATTTGCATGAGTATTCCTTATCAGTTGTCGTCCACATGTCGGAGAAAATCACCCGGATAGCATAAACGATGTATCCCGCCTGAACGTATCATTTCTCTGCGCCATGCATTAAGCCAAATCGGTTTTATACTGTAGGATTAAGAAAGTCATGGTGAAAACGTTCAATCTTTCAGTAAGGAATACGATGAAAAAGAAAATTCTTGTCGCCGCCATCCCTCTGGTATTGATGTTAAATGCCTGTACCACGGTTGACCCTGCCTATAAGGATATTGGTAGCCGCAGCGCGCCATGTATCGACGGTGGCCCCGACAGCGTCGCCCAACAATTCTATGATTTTCGTATCAAACAGGGCGGCAGTGGGATCCCGAACTCCGGCCAGCTCGCTGCTTACCGGCCTTATCTGAGCACCGCACTTTACGCGGCGCTGCAGAAAGCGCAGTCGCAGCCAAAAGTCGATATCGCGGCCTCACCAAATGAGAAAGCCGGTGCAGGTTCAGGCGATGGCGACATTTTCTCCAGCCTGTTTGATGGCCCGACGTCCGCCTCCGTGGACAGCGCATCCACCATTCCAAACACCGACGCCCGAAATATTCCGCTGCGCGTCACGTTCACCCGCGAGAAAGATAAAGGCGCGACCACGCACTGGAAAGATGAAGTCCTGATGGTACGTGAAGGCAAATGCTGGACCGTGGATGATGTGCGTTACATGGCAAATCTTGACTTCGTCTCTAACGGAACGCTGCGTCAGGTATTGGAAAACCAGTAACCGCACTTTCTTAAAAGGCTGCCTAAGCTGACGTCTTAATGTGTCTGCATAACAGGGGTTAATACTGAATATCGTCATTAACCAACATTTGCATCACAGTGATGCAACAATATCTTGTGCTACACTTTGCCACTTGGGCGGCAACACATAATTTTTAAGCCGTGATCGTTGCATAACTATGCTGTGGAAGTTACCATCTGCGGCATCAATGGCTATTCACTATTTGCGCATGAGTATTCAACTTAATAGCATCAACTGCTTCTATGGCGTGCATCAGGCGCTTTTTGACATTCAGCTCGACTGCCCTGCCGGTGAAACCCTCGTTTTACTGGGTCCAAGTGGTGCAGGTAAAAGCTCTTTGTTACGTGTTCTGAACCTGCTGGAAATGCCCCGTTCAGGCACCCTGCAAATCGCCGGTAACACCTTCGATTTCACCCGCAAACCGGATGAAAAAGCGGTCCGCGAACTGCGTCAGAACGTCGGCATGGTTTTCCAGCAATACAATCTGTGGCCGCACCGCACCGTGCTCGATAACTTACTGGAAGCCCCGATGCGTGTTCTGGGTCTGACAAAAGATGTCGCGATGCAACGTGCCCAGAAATTGCTGACCCGTCTGCGCCTGACCGATTACGCCGATCGTTTTCCGCTGCACCTTTCCGGTGGCCAGCAGCAGCGTGTGGCGATTGCCCGTGCGCTGATGATGGAGCCTCAGGTTCTGTTGTTTGACGAGCCGACCGCCGCGCTTGACCCGGAAATTACCGCCCAGATCGTCAGTATTATTCGCGAACTGGCAGGCACCGGGATTACTCAGGTGATTGTGACCCACGAAGTGGAAGTGGCACGTAAAACCGCCAGCCGCGTGGTGTACATGGAAAATGGCCGCATCGTGGAACAAGGTGACGCGTCGATTTTCGCTCAGCCGAAAACCAAAGAGTTTGCGAGCTACCTTTCCCACTAAAACTGTTTCCTATCAACATATTGATTGATGTTTTCTACGGAGTAAGCGATGAAAAAATTAGTAATTGCCGCGGTTCTGGCGACCGTCAGTTTGTCTGCCAGCGCTGCTGATACCATCCGTTTCGCGATGGAAGCGTCTTATCCTCCGTTTGAGTTTGTAGACTCCAGCAATCAGATTCAGGGCTTTGACGTCGATCTGGCCAACGCCATGTGTAAAGAGATGCAGGCTACCTGCACATTCACAAACCAAGCCTTCGACAGTCTGATCCCAAGCCTGAAATTCCGTCGTTTTGATGCGGTCATTTCCGGTATGGACATCACGCCTGAGCGTGAAAAACAAGTTTCCTTCACCAACGCTTACTACGATAACTCCGCTATTTTCATCGCTCACGCCGGCCAGTTCGCTGACGTTGCGGCGCTGAAAGGCAAACGCGTCGGTATGCAAAACGGCACCACTCACCAGAAATTCCTGATGGATAAACATCCGGAAATCACTGCCGTGCCTTATGACAGCTATCAGAATGCCGTGCTGGATCTGAAGAATGGTCGTCTGGACGCTGTGTTCGGTGACACCGCCGTAGTCAACGAATGGCTGAAGCAGAACAAAAATCTGGCCGCTGTAGGTGACAAGATCACCGATCCAACTTACTTCGGTACCGGTCTGGGTGTTGCCGTTCGTCAGAACAACACCGAACTGCTGACTAAACTGAACGATGCTCTGGCAAAAGTGAAAGCAGACGGCACCTACAAGACGCTGTATTCAAAATGGTTCCAGCAATAAGTTTGCCTATCAATGACTGAATTCCAACCTTTAGCAAGCGCCGCCGGGATGACCGTCGGCCTTGCCGTTTGTGCGCTGGTCCTCGGCCTGATTCTGGCGATGATCTTCGCAGTCTGGGAATCTGCGCCGTGGAAGCCACTTAGCTGGCTCGGTACGGCGTGGGTCACTGTGCTGCGCGGTCTGCCAGAAATTCTGGTCGTGCTTTTCATCTACTTCGGGTCATCACAATTGCTGATGGTGCTGGCGGATGGCTTTAGCCTCAATCTCGGTCTGTTCTCAGTGCCGATAAAGCTGCCCATCGAAAACTTCGAAGTCAGCCCGTTTGTCTGTGGTGTCATCGCCCTTTCGCTGCTGTATTCCGCTTATGCTTCGCAGACACTGCGCGGCGCGCTGAAAGCCGTTCCGCAAGGCCAGTGGGAATCCGGTCAGGTGTTGGGCATGAAAAAATCGGCGATCTTCTTCCGCCTGATTATGCCGCAAATGTGGCGTCACGCGCTGCCGGGCCTGAGCAATCAGTGGCTGGTTCTGCTCAAAGACACCGCGCTGGTGTCACTGATCAGCGTGAATGATTTGATGCTGCAAACTAAAAGTATCGCCACGCGGACACAGGAACCTTTTACCTGGTACGTGATTGCGGCCTGCATTTATCTGCTTGTCACCCTGTTCAGCCAGTTCGTGATTAAACGCATCGAACTGCGTACCACCCGCTTTGAACGGAGTGCTTCCTGATGTGGGAATATTTACCTGAAGTCCTGAAAGGATTGCACACCAGCCTGACACTGACCGTGGCGGCGCTGATTGTTGCGCTCCTGCTGGCGATGATTTTCACCGTGATACTTACGCTGAAAGTGCCTGTTGCCAGCCAAATCGTGAAAGGCTATATCACGCTGTTTACCGGTACGCCGCTGCTGGTTCAAATCTTCCTGATTTACTACGGACCGGGCCAGTTTCCGTCTATTCGTGAAATCCCCTGGTTGTGGGAAGTGCTGTCGCAGCCCTGGCTGTGTGCGATGTTTGCGCTGGCGCTCAACAGTGCCGCTTACACCACGCAACTGTTTACCGGTGCGGTACGCGCGATCCCGTCCGGCCAGTGGCAGTCCTGCGAAGCGCTGGGCATGTCGAAACCGCAGACCCTGCGAATTCTGCTGCCATATGCGTTTAAGCGCGCGCTTTCGTCCTATTCCAACGAAGTGGTGCTGGTCTTCAAAAGTACCTCTCTGGCGTACACCATTACGCTGATGGACGTTATGGGGCACAGCCAGCTGATGTATGGCCGCACCTATGACGTGATGGTATTTGGTGCCGCCGGTCTGGTTTATCTGTGCGTGAACGGGTTACTGACCCTGATGATGCGCCTGATAGAGCGCCGTGCGCTGGCGTTTGAACGCCGAAACTAATAAACACCGGACGCCTGAAGGGACGAGAAATCGTCCCTTTTTTATACCTGCAAAATAGCCCGCCAATCTTCAATTTAATTTTTTAATCAAATTTATTGCATACAAATTCATTTAATGGCAATTTAAACGCAGGTTTCACTTCCTGCCAGTTACCCGATTACATTAATAAAATCAGTAAACTGAACCATGAAGGGAATGTCATTTTTTGAACAGGAATGTATTGCATGAAAAAGCTGATCCTCGCTGCCGTTTTATCTGCCACCGCTTTCGCCGCTACCGCTGCTGAGACCATTCGTTTCGGGACTTCCGCGACCTATCCG
The DNA here is from genome assembly GCF_019200965.1 of Rahnella sp. PD12R. Taxonomy (NCBI): domain Bacteria; kingdom Pseudomonadati; phylum Pseudomonadota; class Gammaproteobacteria; order Enterobacterales; family Yersiniaceae; genus Rahnella; species Rahnella sp. PD12R. The sequence goes on from NZ_JAHTMS010000023.1 coordinate 21,769, forward strand.
CCGTTCGAATCCATGGACGCTAACAATCAGATCGTCGGGTTTGATATGGATCTGGCGAAGGCCGTTTGTCAGCAAATGCAGGAAACCTGCACGTTCACCAACCAGCCATTTGACGGGCTGATCCCGGCGCTGAAATTCCGTCGTTTTGACGTCATCATTTCCGGTATGGACATCACCGAAGAGCGCAGCAAGCAGGTCACTTTTACCCAGCCTTACTACGCCAATACCGCCATGATTATCGGGCCGAAGGGTAAATTCTCTTCTATAGCCGATCTGAAAGGTAAACGTGTCGGCCTGGAAAACGGCACCACGCACCAGAAATACCTGATGGAAAAACACCCTGAAATCACCACCGTCGGTTATGACAGCTATCAGAATGCGATTCTGGATCTGAAAAGTGGTCGTCTGGACGGGCTGCTCGGCGATACCGCCGTGCTGAATGGCTGGCTGAAATCCAACCCTAATCTGGGTGAAGTGGGCGAACTGATTAAAGATCCGCAATACTTTGGTACTGGCGTGGGAATGGCCGTTCGTCCGGAGAATAAAGAATTGCTGGCGAAACTGAATGCGGCGCTCGATGGCATTAAAACCAACGGCGAATTCAAAAAGATCAACGACAAGTGGTTCCCGGCTCAGTAAAACCGCTCGTCCTTCAAACAGAAAGCCGCCTGTCATGGCGGTTTTCTGCGTAACATCTCTCAAAACTGCAACTTCAGCTCTTCTGTTTCACCAAAAAGGTGACTTCTGTCACACTTAGTTCAGGTAATGACTTTTACACTGTTTAACCGTAATCACAGTCGAGATCGAATGTTTATGCACGCACGTTTTCACACCGCCTTTGCGGCACTCCCTGAAAATTTATCCTCCGCGCTTGAGCCGTTTCTGCGACATGATGACTTCCCGGCAATGTTCACGGCCGCCGAGGTTGCGCAGGTAAAACAGGCAACCGGTCTGGACGACGACGCGCTGGCATTCGCCCTGTTACCGCTGGCAGCAGCCTGTTCGGTAACGCCGATTTCGCATTTCAACGTGGGCGCAATTGCCCGCGGAACCTCCGGTAATCTGTATTTCGGTGCCAACATGGAATTTGCCGGTGCACCGATGCAGCAAACCGTTCACGCCGAACAATCTGCGGTCACGCACGCCTGGCTGCGTGGCGAAACGCGTCTGGCTTCAATCACCGTCAATTACACACCTTGCGGCCATTGTCGTCAGTTTATGAATGAACTGACCAGCGGTACGGCGCTGGATATCCATCTGCCGGATCGCCATGTCGCCACCCTCGGCGATTATCTGCCGCATTCCTTCGGGCCGAAGGATCTGGATATCACCACGTTGCTGATGGATAAAGTTGATCACGGCTATACGCTGAAAACCTCTGACACACTGGCCGCACATGCGCTGGATGCCTGCAACCAAAGCCATGCGCCGTATAGCAAATCACACAGCGGTGTGGCACTGGAAACGCAAAACGGTAAGCAGTTTGCCGGGCGCTACGCGGAAAACGCAGCCTTCAACCCGAGCCTGCCTCCGTTACAGGCGGCATTAATCCTGCTGAACCTGTCAGGTGAAGACTGCCTGAAAGTGTGCCGCGCCGTGCTGGTCGAACAGGAAGGCGCGCTGATCACCCAAAATGACGCCACCCGCGCCACGCTGAAAGCCATCGGGTGCGAAGACGTTACCACGCTGAACTGCTGAAACCGCCGGGTTTCGTGATCTGCCTAACACTAATGACTACGTTCCTGTAGTCATTAGTTACATAACATTGTCTGATTTGAATTCCCCGTTTCCTCTCTGTTACCCTTTCGTCTCTAAACTATAAAAATTAACATTCTGAGCACCGGAAGAGTAAAACGATGGAACTTGAATACGAAAGCAAACGTCCCCTGTACATCCCTCACGCTGGCCCAATCCTGTTAGAATTTCCGTTACTGAATAAAGGCAGCGCTTTTACTGAAGAAGAGCGCAGCAATTTCAACCTTCACGGCCTGTTGCCAGAAGCCGTTGAAACGATTGAAGAACAGGCCGATCGCGCCTACCGCCAGTTCCAGAATTTCAAAACTGACATCGATAAACACATCTATCTGCGTAACATTCAGGACACTAACGAGACGCTGTTTTACCGCCTTCTCGACAGCCATCTCAGCGAAATGATGCCGGTAATTTATACCCCGACCGTCGGCGAAGCCTGCGAGCATTTCTCTGATATCTACCGCCGCGCCCGTGGCCTGTTTATCTCCTACCCTAACCGCGCGCACATCGACGACATGCTGCAAAACGCCACCAAACAACACGTCAAAGTGGTCGTGGTGACTGACGGCGAGCGCATTCTGGGCCTGGGCGACCAGGGCATTGGCGGCATGGGCATTCCTATCGGCAAATTGTCTTTGTATACCGCGTGCGGCGGCATCAGCCCGGCATATACCCTGCCGGTCGTGCTCGATGCAGGCACCAACAACCCGCAACTGCTCAACGACCCGCTGTACATGGGCTGGCGTCATCCGCGTATCACCGGCGAAGAGTACGAAGCATTTGTTGACCAGTTTATTCAGGCGGTAAAAATCCGCTGGCCGAACGTGCTGTTGCAGTTCGAAGATTTCGCGCAGAAAAACGCCATGCCGATCCTCGAACGTTACCGCGACGAACTGTGCTGCTTTAACGATGATATTCAGGGCACCGCGTCCGTGGCACTGGGCAGCCTGATTGCTGCCAGCAAAGCCGCCGGCGGCAAGCTGAGTGACCAGACCGTCGCCTTCCTCGGTGCCGGTTCTGCGGGTTGTGGTATTGCAGAGCAAATCGTTGCGCAGATGAAATCCGAAGGTCTGAGCGAAGAAGAAGCGCGCGCGAAAGTCTTCATGGTTGACCGCTTCGGCCTGCTGACCGACAAACTGCCGAACCTGCTCGATTTCCAGAGCCGCCTGGTGCAGAAAAGCAGCGCGCTGACCGGCTGGGGCATGAGCAGCGACAGCATTTCCCTGCTTGATGTCGTGCGTAACGCCAAACCCACGGTGCTGATCGGCGTCTCCGGCCAGCCGGGCCTGTTCACGGAAGAAATCATCCGTGAAATGCATAAACATTGCGCCCGCCCGGTCGTCATGCCGCTGAGTAACCCGACATCACGCGTGGAAGCGACACCGGCTGATATCCTGAACTGGACGGACGGCGCGGCGCTCGTCGCCACCGGCAGCCCGTTTGCGCCGGTAAGCCATAAAGGCACGCTGTACCCTATTGCGCAGTGCAACAACTCCTTTATCTTCCCGGGTATCGGGCTGGGTGTGATTGCGTCCGGGGCAACCCGTGTTACGGATGGCATGCTGATGGCCGGCAGCCGGACACTGGCAGAATGCTCACCGCTGGCCACTGAAGGCAAAGGTTCGCTGCTACCGGATGTGAATGACATTCAGGGCGTCTCGAAATGCATCGCGATGGAAGTGGGTAAAGCAGCGCAGTTGCAGGGCGTGGCGATGGTGACGTCTGAAGATTCACTGTCCAAAGCCATTGAGCACAACTTCTGGGCACCGCAGTACCGTTCCTACAAACGCACATCATTCTGATCCCGCAATATCCGGAAGAATCAGACTGACCATGATCCAGACCAATGCCCGCGCATTGGTCTTTTTTTTCACTTAAATTGCAGCCCTTCGCGCAAATCAGACAGTAATTCACTGAAAAGTGCTGAAAAAACCCGCGATGCCGGTGGATACAGAGTGCAACGTATTGCGTCCCCTAAACAGGTAAAGTAGCCTTGGATCCGATTTCAATTCGATCATAAACAGGGATACCTATGATTAAGCGACTTATAGCTGGCGTTACCGGCATCGTTATTCTGATGCTGGCGGTCGCTATCGGGCTTGATCAGTGGATCAGTCTGCGCACTCAGCCATACATTTATGACGAAGTGCAGACCCTGCCTCACCGTCAGGTTGGCGTCGTGCTGGGCACTTCCAAGTATTACCGTACCGGCGTGATCAACCAGTATTACCTTTACCGGATCCAGGGCGCAATTAACGCTTACAACAGCGGCAAGGTGAAATACCTGCTGCTGAGCGGCGACAATGCGCAGCAAAGCTACAACGAACCGAGCACAATGCGCCGCGACCTTATCGCCGCCGGTATTCCGGCCAGTGACATCGTGCTCGATTACGCCGGTTTCCGTACGCTGGATTCCATCGTGCGGACCCGCAAAGTCTTTGATACCAATGATTTCATCATCATTACCCAGCGTTTCCATTGTGAACGTGCGTTGTTTATCGCGCTGCATATGGGCATTCAGGCGCAGTGTTTCGCGGTGCCGTCACCGAAAAATATGCTCAGCGTGCGCGGCCGTGAGATCTTCGCCCGCCTCGGCGCGCTGACCGATTTATATCTGCTCAAACGCGAGCCGCGCTTCCTTGGCCCGCTGATACCAATCCCGGCCATTCATAATATTCCGGATGATGCGCAGGGCTATCCGGCCGTCACGCCTGAACAGCTTTTGGCATTACAACAGCAGCTGGAAGCCGAGAAAAAAGCCGCCATCGCCAAAGCGGCCGCCGATAAAGCAGCGGCAGAAAAAGCCGCAGCGGATAAAGCTGCCGCCGACGAAGCCGCCAGAGCCAAAGCCGCGCAGGAAGCCAACGAAGCTGCTCAGGCCGAAACCGCAGAGCCGGAACCGGCTCCCGAACCAATGAAACCGGTTGGCAGGAATCCATTTCAGCAGTAAGGGGATGAAGATTTCATTTATTCCGCTGGTTTTTCATCGTGTAGATCAGTGGTTCCATATCTAAATTCTACAGCCCTCTGCTGCAGCTAATAGTTAACCCCTGCTAAATCCTTAATTCTTTGTGATCCTCCTCTCAGCATCTTCTCTTATTAATCCCTACCTTCTCACTTCAATTTATCACTTTGATTTTGTTGTATTTATTTGATGAATAAAACAATGAATACCCCATCTTCAAATCAATCATTTCTCGGACGCTTTACCCAAAAGGATTTACTCCATGACCGGATTTCCCGCTGCACGTCAGCATGATATGACCGCCATTGGCGGCCCGGTTGTGCAGGGCTCGCTGGGCGTAATGATTGGTGCGCCTACGGGCGTCGCCTGTTCGGTTTGCCCCGGCGGCGTGGTGGAAGGCAGCCCCGTGAACCCGTCCCTCGGCGCCAAAGTTCTGCCCGGCGAGACCGATATTGCGCTGCCCGCGCCGCTGCCCTTTGTGCTTTCGCGTTCTTACAGCAGCTATAAAACCGGCACGCCCGCGCCGGTCGGGATGTTCGGCCCCGGCTGGTCGGCGGCGGCGGATATCCGCCTGCAAATCCGTGCTGACGAACTCATCCTTAACGATAATGCCGGGCGCAGCATTCATTTTCACCTGCTTCCGTCCGGCCA
>NZ_JAHTMS010000025.1:0-18247 GCF_019200965.1 Rahnella sp. PD12R
GCACAACGTGCGTGGTGTTGCCGGTGTTGCCCGCCGCGTCGGTGCTGCTGGCGGTCAGGGTGTAATCCGCTTCGCCCAGTTTTGCGACATCGGCAGCAGGAACGTTCAGCGTCCATGCGCCGTTCGTGACGGTTGCGGTGTAGTTCTGGCCGTTAAAGTTCAGGGTAACCGTTGTGCCATCCGCGCCGTCGCTGGTGCCGCTGACGGTCAGCGCTTCGCCTTTTTCCACGGCGTTAATGACGTCGTCTGCCGCCACGGTATTAATCGTCAGTACCGGAGAAACGGTGTCCACGGTAACCGCGTGAGACGCTGCGCCGTCGTTGCCCGCCGCGTCTTTCACGGTGGCGGCAACGGTGTAGCTGCCGTCCGCCAGCCCGCTGACCACGTCAGCCGGAACGCCGATGCTCCACTTGCCGCTGGCGTCGACGACTGCGGTGTAAGAAACACCGTTGATCTCAACCGTCACCAGCCCGCCCGCAGGCACGCCCGTGCTGCTGCCGGAGATCATCAGGTTCTGCTGATGTTCCTGCGCGTTAATAATGTCGTCGCCGGAAATCGTGTTGATGGTCAGCGTTGGCGCAGTCACATCCACCAGCAAAGAACCATTCGCGCTTGCGCCGTTGCCTGCGATATCGGTAACAACCGCACTGACCGGATAGGTGCCGCCAGCCATTGCTGCCGCGTCGGCTGCCGGAACGGAGGTGCTCCAGGTGCCGTCCGCCGCCACGGTCGCGGTGTAGGTCTGGCCGTTCAGCGTGATCGTGACAACCTGACCGGCTTCCGCCGTAGACGTGCCGCTCAGCACAACGTCCGCGCCYGCTTCCGCGCTGTTSAGCACGTTGTCACCGGCRATGACGTTGATGGTCAGCGYTGGCGCAGACGCATCCACTTCCGCCGTATTCGCCGCGCTCGCGCTGTTGCCTGCCACGTTAGTSACKSTSGCGGTTGCAGTGACGTCGCCGTCTTTCAGGGAAGTCATGTCGCCCGCCGGAACSGTSACGCTCCAGCTGCCGTCWGCCTGMACCTGCGCCGTGTAGTTGTGSCCCGCAAAGTTCACGGTMACGGTCTGGCCTGCTTCCACGTTCTGCGTGGTGCCGGTCAGCGTCAGATCTGCCGCTTTTTCAGCTGCATTAATGATGTCGTCGGCCGCGATGGTATCGACGGAGATCGCCACGCTGCTTAAATCGACAGTCACGTTATTGGAAATGGTGACGGTATTACCGGACGMATCAGAGCCGGTCACGCTGATATTGAGCGCGCCCGCTGGCCAGTTCGCCACATCCGCCGCCGGAACGGCCGCAGACCATGCGCCGTTCGCGCCGACCGTTGCGTGATAATCGATRCCGTTAACGGTGACSGTCACGCTGCTGCCCGSYGCGATATCCGAGCTGGTGCCGCTGATGATCTGGTTTTGCTGAATTTCGATGCTGTTGACGATGTCGTCGCCCGCAACGGTATCAATACGCAGACCCGGCAGACCGGCGTCGATGTTGATTTCACGGTCATTCGACGCGGTGTTGCCGTGCTGATTGGTCACGCTTGCGCTGACGGTCAGATCGCCGTCGCCGAACCCTTTCAGGTCAGCCGAAGGCACGCTGACGCTCCAGCTCAGATCGCCCTGAACCGTTGCATTATATGACTTGCCGCCAAGTGTGATGGTGACGATATCGCCTGCCGCCGCATTAGTGACCTTGCCGCTGATCAGCTGATCCGCGTTGATTTCGGTCGCGTTGATGACGTTATCGGTCGCCACCGGATTGATGCTCACGGTCGGCAGCGAACTGTCTACCAGCACAACGTGCGTGGTGTTGCCGGTGTTGCCCGCCGCGTCGGTGCTGCTGGCGGTCAGGGTGTAATCCGCTTCGCCGAGTTTCGCGACGTCTGCCGCCGGAACGTCGAGCGTCCATGCRCCGTTGGATACGRTYGCGGTGTAGTTCTGGCCGTTGAAGTTCAGGGTAACAATTGTRCCGTCCGCGCCGTCGCTGGTGCCGCTGACGGTCAGCGCTTCGCCTTTTTCCACGGCGTTAATGACGTCGTCTGCCGCCACGGTATTGATGGTCAGCACCGGAGAAACGGTATCGACGGTAACCGCATGAGACGCCGCGCCGTCGTTGCCYGCCGMRTCTTTCACGGTGGCGGTGACGGTGTAGCTGCCGTCGGTRATCGCACTGACAGCAGCAGCCGGAACGCCGGTGCTCCAGTTGCCGCTGGCRTCRACCACTGCGGTGTAAGAAACGCCGTTGATTTCGACYGTCACCAGCCCGCCYGCAGGCACGCCSGTGCTGCTGCCGGAGATCATCAGGTTCTGCTGATGTTCYTGCGCRTTAATAATGTCGTCGCCGGAAATCGTGTTGATGGTCAGCGTTGGCGCAGTCACRTCCACCAGCAARGARCCRYTSGCGCTKGCGCCGTTRCCSGCRATRTCRGTMACMGTTGCGCTCACGGRATAGGTGCCGTCAGCCATAGCTGCCGCGTCGGCTGCCGGAACGGAGGTGCTCCAGGTGCCGTCTGCCGCCACGGTCGCGGTGTAGGTCTGGCCGTTCAGCGTGATCGTGACAATCTGACCCGCTTCGGCGGTTGACGTCCCGCTCAGGACAACGTCTGCGCCCGCTTCCGCACTGTTGAGTACGTTGTCACCGGCGATGGTGTTCATTGTGATCGTCGGCGCAAGAGTATCGACCGTTGCATCCTGCGCGGCGCTGGCACTGTTGCCCGCCACGTTGGTTACGCTGACGCTGACGGTGGTGTCGCCCTCTTTCAGGGTGCGGAGATCGGCGGCAGGAACGGTCACGCTCCAGCTGCCATCGGCCTGTACGGTCGCGGAATAACTGCCACCGGCAAAGTTTACGGTGACATTCTGCCCCGCTTCCACGTTCTGCGTGGTGCCGGTCAGCGTCAGGTCTGCGGCTTTTTCTGCTGCATTAATGATGTTATCTGCCGCGATGGTATCGACGGAAATCGCCACACTGCTCAGATCAACGGTCACGTTGTTGGAGATGGTGACGGTGTTACCGGACGCATCAGAGCCGGTCACGGTGATCGCTAACTGACCTGCTGGCCAGTTCGCCACATCCGCTGCCGGAACGGCCGCAGACCATGCGCCGTTCACGCCAACGGTAGCCTGATAATCGATACCGTTAACCGTGACGGTGACGCTGCTGCCCGCCGCGATATCCGAGCTAGTGCCGCTGATGATCTGGTTTTGCTGGATCTCGATGCTGTTGACGATGTCGTCGCCCGCAACGGTATCCATACGCAGACCCGGCAGACCGGCGTCGATCACGATTTCGCGGTCCACGGTGCCGGTATTGCCATTCTGGTTGGTCACGGTGGCGGTGATATTCAGATCGCCGTCGCCGAAGCCTTTCAGGTCAGCGGAAGGCACGCTGACGCTCCAGCTCAGGTCATCCTGAACCGTAGTGGTGTAAGAATTTCCGCCCACGGTGACAGTGACAACATCACCGGCTGCGGCATTCGAGACTTTACCGCTGACAATCTGCGCGGCTTCAATTTCGGTTGCATTAATGATGTCATCGCCCGCGGTCACCGCAATAGTGACAACCGGAAGCGCGGAATCCACGAGGACGTTGTGCGTCGTGTTGCCGGTGTTACCTTCGGCGTCCGTGCTGGTGGCGGAAAGCTGGTAGTTGGCTTCGCCGAGTTTCGATACATCGGAAGCAGGCACGGTAACCGACCAGTTTCCGCCGTTAATGGTGCCGGAATAAGTCACGCCGTTGAGCGTCAGGCTGACCGGCGTGCCGTCGGCGCTGTTGCTGGTACCGGTGATGACCAGTGCTTCGCTTTTCCCGATGGCGTTGATCACATCATCAAGCGCAACGGTGTTGATCGCCAGTTCCGGGACTTCTGAAGACACCAGCACCGCAGTGTTCTGCGAGCCGGTGTTGCCCGCTTTATCGGTAATGCTGACGCTGATCGGGTAACTGCCATCGGCGACGGCGCTGAAAACAGACGACGGCAAACCGACGCTCCAGGAGCCATCGGCCGCGACGGTGGTGGTGTAAGTCTGCCCATTGACGACCAGCGTGACCGTGTCGCCCGCTTCTGCGCCGGTGCTGGTGCCGCTGACGATTTGCGCCTGAGTCTGTTCAGCGCTGTTGAGGATATTATCCCCGGCAATGGTGTTGATGGTGATCACCGGAACCGTGGTATCGACGCGCAAATCTTGCGTCGCAGTCGTGCTGTTACCGGCCGCATCGCTGACCGACGCGCTGACGGCAACATTACCGTCCTGAAGCGCGCCCGCCTGTGCCGCAGGCAGGTTAACTGACCAGTTGCCGTCTGCGCCGACAATGGCGGTGTACGTCTGGCCGTTCAGGTAGATCGTCACGATCTGGCCCGCTTCCGCCGTTGAAGTACCGCTCAGCACAACGTCTGCGCCCGCTTCGGCCGCATTAAGAATATTATCGCCCGCCAGTGTGCCGATGGTCAGCGAAGGAGGCTGAGTATCAACATTCAGGGTAGAGTTTGAAGTGATGGTATTGCCTGCGGAATCCACACCGCTGACCTGCACGGAATGCACGCCATCCGCCAGTGCGCTGACACTGGCCTGCGGAACACTGACTGACCATGAGCCGTCTGCGCCCACGGTGGTTTGCCAGCTTGTGCCATTCAGGGTCACGGTAACCGTGGTGCCTGCGGCCAGGTTGTCACTTTTGCCGGAAATCGTCACATCTGCCGCGGCTTCTGCGGCATTGAGCACGTTGTCACTGGCGATGGTGTCAATGGTCAGCGCGGAAGGGGTCGTCACGACATTCAGCGTGATGGTGCCCGCCGTGGTGGTGGAACCGTTGCTTTCCTGCACCACAATGTAAGTGTGCGTACCGGCAGACTGCGCCGCCAGTTGGGCGGTCCACTGACCGTTTGCGCCGACCACTGCAGTAGCAATGATGTTGCCGCTGCTGTCCACAATCGAGATGTCCGCGCCCGGATAACCGGTACCGGTAAAGGTCGGGCGAGTGTCGTCGGTGATGTCCCGGTCGGCAAGAATGCCCTGCTTGTCGCCCTGCGTATCGGTGACGAGGAACGTCGGCTGCGCCACTTCAACATCTTTCGTGTTATCAATGACTTTGGTTTTTTCATCCGTGCCGCCGCCGTGCCCCAGCAAAGCGCCAGCAGCACCCGCGCCGAGCACGCCCGCGAGCAAATACGGCCATTCGACCGTGACTTCAGTGCTGCTCAGCAACAGCGGTTCAATACCCGCCAGCGGCGTTTCAACCGCGTGAAGAGCGAAGGCAGGCGTATCATGAGCCACAGCGGCATCCGGGAAACTGACTTCCGTCAGCCCCTGGTTTTCATCCTGAAAGACCAGTTTATTCTCGTCGTCCTGTCCGATATTCTCGAAATATCCTACGCAACGAATAACGGAGCCGTCCTTCATGTGAATAATCAGGTCATTCCCGTTACGTTCATAGCTGGCAACATCTTTTGCCGAGCCATGAATAACGACAATGCCGGATTCATTCATTGCGACAGCTGCATTCCCTTGTGCAGTAAACTCATTTTTCAATGATGTTTTACGAGAGATAATATCCATGACTCTGCTCATGATATTTTCCTTTATCCTTATTATGCCTGATAGGTGTTATTCCAATGCTTATGCGAGCCACTGGCTATTAAATAACAAAACGTTTATTGACAAACATTTAATAACAAATCATTTCAAGTCCGGTAAAGATTGCTTCGCGCCCTGATTAATACCCAACTGCGGTAATAAATCATTGACGGCGGTGGCGTAATTTACCAGCGAATATCCGCTGTCATATTTCGCACTGATTTGTGAAAACTTCGCCTGGAATACATCCTGTTCGACGCTCAGCAAATCATTTAAGGTGCGCTGGTTAAGCTTATATTCGCTTTTGTACACATCACGCGAGCGTACAGAATCCTGCAATTGTTCGGCGCTGGCCTGCGCCTGCCCTTCGGCTCCTGCCCAATTGGCATAAGCCACTGACGCTTTTTGCAGAATATCGAGCTTGGCCTGATCAACGACCGTCCCGGCGATATTTTTCCGCCCTTCGGCCTGGCTTACACGCGCAGATACCGCGCCTCCCTGATAAAGCGGCGCACTGACGTGTAACTGAATCTGATTATTCCAGTACGGATCATTTTTGGTTTCATAACGCGTACGGTTTGCCTGCAAACTCAGCGTCGGCAAATAATCAGATTTTGCTTTACTCACTTCATAAGAAGCGGATTCTTTTTGTGCCTGTGCATAAAGCACCGTCGGAATTTTGGAATAATCAATGTTGTTTGGCATCACCGGCGCACTGAATTTATCGGCGGCAAAAGGCTTATAAGATTTCGCGTCCACGCCGGTGAGCGCGGTTAATTGTGCTTTCGCCGCGGATAAACTCGCCTGATATTGTTTCAGCGTCGAGCGCATGCCGGAAATACGCGACTGCGCCTGCAATACGTCGGAACGGGTGGTTAACCCGGCGTCAGAACGTAAAGAGGACATTCTTCTGACGTCTTCCAGCGCGCGGATATTCTCTTCCACCGCCTGCGTAAGCTCCTGATATTTCAACACGTCCAGATACGCCGTGGCCGTTTGCTCTGCGACGTCGGACATTGTTGCCAGCAATTTGTAGCGGTAGCTTTCCTCAGAAGATTTCTGCTGATTCACGCTGGCATTGGTTTTGCCGAAATCGTAAATCAGCTGCGACAAGGTCATACCGTACGCAGCCGCATTGTTAAGGCTGTTTGAGAAATCCTGCTGCGTTGAGCTACCGGTATTGGCGTTCAGTCCCACCTGCGGGTACCACGCGCTCTGCGCTTCGCGGATCTGCGCCTGGCCGATCCCCATCTGGTACGCCTGCTGTGTGACCGACGGGCTGCGGGAAAAAGCCTGCAAGATCGCCGTTTTCAGGTCCACTGACTCCATCCCTCTCAGGGAAGGTGCTGAGGCCCATTCTGTTCCCCCTTTTGTAACATCCGCATGGGTTACAAATGGCAGAGCCAGGCATACAGTTAAAACGCTTAACTTTCCTGCGACTTTTCTGATTGAATTTTTCATCTGACACTCCTGTCATTTTCCTTGCCGGAAACATCCTGGTGCAGCCTTCGCACAGTTTCCGGAACCCACATCCCATCTGACTTTCAGGGGTATTATTGCAATGTTCCTGACACAGAAAAAGCCGTCCTAAAGTACCAAATCCGTTTGAAACACATTGATGGGAGGCGAATATTCCTATTAAAAATATTCATGCCATGTATGGATTAATCTTAAAAATCAGGATGTTATTTTTCTAACATAAGGGAAAATTCTGATAACCAAAAATGGTCTGAGGGATGGCAATTTGATTACAACAGCGACATTAACATTACAAAAATCGGTCACTTCCTAGGGAAATTTGCGGAATCCTTACAAATAAATGCGGGTGAATTTGCATTATTTTGCGGTTTTGGGACGAAAAATACGCTGCCTGGGTGAGATTATTCTGAGTAAAAATCCCCGAATTTTCCTCTTAATCATTTCAGCTAGAGGTGAAGAAACAGCGCAATAATAATCGGGTAAACAGTTAAGAGAATTTCATGCTCTGGCGGAATTATCGTTCAGAGATCGCCGTAATAATAAAGCCAGCAGGAAGCGATTCTCAGGTTCTTGTTTGGTGACAAAGACAGCAGCATGAAATGACGCTATATTGGTATGACAAAACCAATGTCATATCGCCCTCTCAGCTTTCGTTTGCATTTTTAAATGAAAGTTCCCCGCGCAAATGAGTATCAGTCAACGACGCTATGACGATAATATTCATACATGCATTTGAGATGCGTCAAAACTCTCTATAGATTTATCGATTAATGTATAACCACGTCAGCTTTATGGAGTAGTCTAAGATTATTTAAGTATTATATGTAGAAACGAAAAATAGTCCTAAACGGGTAACATAAACCCTTCTCTTGTTTGATGATTAATTTTGATTTTCAATGGGTTAGGAGAATAATCCGAGAATATTTAATTACATTATAAGAAATTAATAACCTTGGGTTACATTGACGGTAGGATCCATAATATATATTATGATCACAGGCATATTGGATGGTAATAACAGAGGCAAACTATCGGACATATGCAATGTCTTTACGGAGAGCGATTCATTTAAAGGAATGAATTAATGATGCGCATTGCACTTATTGACTCATGCACATTCACGTATAGCGGGCTAAAGCATTTATTTACTTTAACCCATATACCTAAAAGCATAACTTTCAATCAAATCAGTGCGGAGGAAGCGCTAGACAGAAGCAATGAGAACTACGACATCTATATAATTGAACCGGGTGAAGTGAGTTTCGAATTTAATATCGATAAGTTTATTTATAATCTGAAGTCTATGAGCCTGGTCAGCAGCAAGTTTGTTATTTTGAGCGATAATGTGATTGTGAACAGTCGCCTGGCCGATTTTCACTTATGCAAAGCGCATGCCTTCTCGAAGAGCTACTTCTTCTTTGACAGCCTGCTGACCGAGAAGTATGACGCGATACGCCCTTTTGTAGAGGATTATCTCCTCTCGAAAAACGAAGCGATTTTGCTGCGGTGCTTATCAAAAGACCCGACAATGAAAAATATTGAGAAAATCACGTCGATTCCCATGTCGAATCTTTATTACTATAAATACAGCGCCATGAAAAAGCTTAAACTGAAGAATACCAAAGAGCTCTTCAGTTACCTCAACCGGGTGCTTAATCACTCCCTCTGACCCACAGCCTGGCTTGATATAAGCCAGGTTATTGTACCTGGCTTATTGCATCAGGTTTATTGCATCAGGTATTTGTACAACTCAATCGAGTTTTTCAGCCCCAGCTTCTTCATCGCATTCCGCTTATGCGTACTAATCGTCTTACAGCTCCGCCCTAATTTCTGCGCAACATTGGCATTGGTCTTCATGGTTTTAATTTCCATCAAAACTTCCCATTCCGTGGCCGTTAAAAATTTTTGCGAAGACTGCGCGGATGTCGCTTTCTTTTGTTGAAAATAAGGGCTAATCGCCCGCTGATAATTCAAATCAGAGGCACCGGTAATAAGCATTTTCCTGAGCACGGAGATTTCCTCCTGCTCTGAGATAATCATATCAATGCTTTCATCAGACAGTTGCGCCAGTTTATCATTTTGCTCAATTTTAGTGACGACAATGACCCGAGGTGGAATATAAAGGAAATTCATTCTCCGGATAAATTTCATGACCGCATTGAAATCATCCGAGGCATCCTGAACCTCGAGAATAATACTGTCGATCCCCGTCCCTATTCCTGAATTGTAAAATTCAGCCAGTGAACTGAACGAGTGTGTTTTTAAATCAAGCTGATTCAGAACAGCCGAAATTGCCAGCCGTTCATAATAACCTGAATGAATTATCACTGTTTGTTTCATTAATCATTCCGTTGGTAATACTTTCCGTTTATCTCCCTTTCAGGGGAAAATTCTTAGACACCCTGAATGCATCGCAATCTTAATTCGGGATATTTTCCCTGTCGATATTTTGATAATTTCAAGCGTCTCGTTAGGATTTTTACAGTCATATCATAAAAATCCATGAATTGATTACGATTCATCATTAATTGATTATCAATCAAGTGACGTGTGAAATAATTCACTGAAATACCCCCATCAAGTCAGAACCTTATTCTTTATAGTCTTTGCGTGCTTTAAAAATTTTGTCTGATTGACATTGTTTTTTCGCGCTCACTTCTGATCAATAAATCCGCACATTTCAGCCGAAATTGATCACAAACAAGCGCAAAGCGTTTTTTGCTGCAAATATTCTAAGAATTTTAGAGTTTATGAGGCGAAATATCTGAGTTGTGGATCAGTTGGTGTTTTCAGCACGAAATGTTTGAAACACGTCATGCAGAAACGTGATCCGGACGTGGCAGGGCTCAAATCCATAAAACACGAAGGACCGGATAATGCGAATATCGGCAAGTATTTGGGGAAATGACTTCACGGGCGATTAAGCCTGCGGTTCCAAACTTATCCTTCAGGAAAAAATGATGACGACCTTAAACGACAGACTGGCATGGCGCTACGCCACTAAAAAATTCGACCCAACCAAAACTGTACCGGCAGACAAGCTTGAACGCATCATCGAGGCCGTCCGTCTTGCGCCTACCTCCAGCGGCCTGCAACCGTTTGAGCTGTTTGTCGTCACCAACCCGGAAGTTCGCGAAAAAATCCGCGCCGTTGCGTGGAATCAGGCACAGGTTACCGACAGTTCTCACCTGCTGGTCTTCGCCGCCTGGGATGACATCACCGAAGAACGCGTAAACATGATGTTCGACCTGACCAACGACGTGCGCGGTTTCGTCAATGAAGGCTGGGAAAACTATCGCAAAATGCTGCTGGGGATTGTCGCTGAACGCGGTACCGAAGCTAACTATCAGGCCGCCGCCCGTCAGGCTTACATCGGTCTGGGCGCTGCGTTAATCGCCGCTGCTTTCGAAGAAGTGGACGCCACCCCGATGGAAGGTTTTGACCCGGCAGCCGTCGATGAAATCCTCGGTCTGAAAGAGAAAAACCTTCGCAGCGTGATCATTCTGCCAATCGGCTATCGCGCACACGAAGGCGACTGGCTGGTGAACCTGAAGAAGGTACGCAGGAGTCGTGAGAATTTTGTGACTGAAATTAAGTAAACAGTGGGGGGCCGCCCGAACTGGACTTTAGTCAAAATAAAATTCAAGGTCGTGGGCGTCCGCCCACACCGCTAAAACCATGGGTTGCCACCCAAACTGGCCTTAAGAGGCGCCTATCGCCGCGCCTCTTAAGAATCTCCGGCTCTTTCACTGCGCGCTATCGCTCGCTGGCTATGTTTCAGCAACTTCTGCTATTGCCGCAAAATCCCGCCGCTGCGCGGTGCCTTCCAGTCGGATTACAAACCGCGCGAAAAAAATACGCGGTTTTCCACCTCTCCTTTCAGCGTGATTTTTGAAAGCGGCCACTGACTATGTAATTCGGAAGAATGATGTAGGGTAGTTTTGATTTTGAATTTAAAAAGCCTCCGGCCGCTTTCAGAAAGCTTGCTGAGTGAGTGTTTCGAGACCGTGGGCTCGAAGACCGAAATGAAGGAACCGCGCAGCGGCAAGTTTTCGCGGCAAAAGCTGTGGCTGCTGAAACTTAGTCAGCAAGCGATAGCGCGTGTTGAAAAAAGCGAGGAGGGATGCAAGGGAGGAAAAGCACTTTCCTCCCTTGCTCGGTTTCGGCACCAGCCGCTGAGCGATCACTGCAATTGAAAAACCGAAATTTTCTCGATCCTGTTAAAAAGCCAACTCGGCGCTGACCGACATCCCCCCTCTTTCATTTACCTGATGACAACCCGGCACGTTCTGTGCAGGATCAGATTTTTATTTCCGGGGATCATCCATGAACGCAAAAACGGCATCGTTAGAAGGCCGTATCCGCCAGCATTGGGATCAGCTCTCTTTGCACGAACAGCGTCTGGCCGATGTCTTGCTGGCAGCGCCGGGTCAGTTAGCCATGAATACGGCAACAGAACTGGCGCAGAGCGCGGGGGTTTCCAAAGCCACCGCGACGCGGTTTTTCCGTCATATTGGCTATGAAAGTTATGATGCCGCCCGCCGTCAGGCGCGTGAAATGCAAAACAGCGGCTCCCCGCTGTATCTTCAGGCTGTGCCCAGCGCTTCCCCCCTTGATACATTGATACAAAATCATCTGGAAAAAGAAGTCTCCAGTCTGGTGAATACGTTCCGTTCGCTGGAAACGGAACAACTGGAAGCCTGCGTGGAGACGATTGCCCGCGCGCGGCGCGTTGTGGTGATGGGCTGGCGCCACAGTCAGACCATCGCCATGCTGATTTACCGCGATCTTGTTCATATTCATCCCGATGTCCAGCTGCTGCCGCGTGCCGGGGATTCTCTGGCGGAACATCTGGCCATGCTCGGCCCGCAGGATATCGTGATTTGCGTGGGCCTCCGCCGCCGCATGCCTGCACTGGAAACGGCCATGAACGCCCTGCACGAAATGCATGTGCCGATGCTGTATATCTCCGATGTGCTGGCCGGTAAACCGGCGAAACATGCCAACTGGGTGCTGCGCTGCCACACCGATGTAAACCTGATTTTTGACAGCACCGTCGCCCTCTCCGGCGTCTGTAATCTGCTTTGCTCACTGGTCGCCCGCAGTATGGGGAAAACCGGCAGCTACCATCTCGCCACTATCGAAACCCTGCACCAAAGCCTCGACGAGCTGGAATAATGCGCTGTTACAGCGCACAGTTTGCGCAGTTTCTCACCAAATCAGTGCAGCGGCGTTTACGGACGTCGCTTTTTTTTCGGTTGACATGAAATCCGAGAAATTAAAATATCAAACAAAGAAACATTTGTTTCTTATTGATTCACTGAGAAAAAAGGGTTTCCTGCTGAGATTACCGTGTCATCCATCAGAAAACTGGCACGGAATCTGCTCTGGTAGGAATGACATTTCACCAACACCAGGGAAACACCATAATGAAAAAAACAGCACTGCTGATCGCCACTTTGCTCACGCTCGGCGCAGCAACAGCCGCTCAGGCTGATACTTTGTCAGACATTAAAAGCAGCGGAAAAATCACCGTCGGCATCGACCCGACCTTCCCGCCTTATGAGTTCACCAACGATAAAGGCGAAATCACCGGTTACAGCGTGGCCATCATGGAGTCGTTCGCCAAAGACCTCGGCGTGAAACTGGAGTTTCAGAAAACGGCGTTCAGCGGCATTTTGCCTGGCCTGATTTCAGGGTCATTCAATGCCGAAGGTTCTTCCCTGAATGTGACCGCCGAGCGCGCCAAAAAAGTGCTGTTCACCACGCCTTACAGCAAAACCGTCAACGGTGTGCTGATGCGTGAAAACGAAGCGAAAAAGTTCAGCAGCAAAAAGCTGACGCCTGACGATCTCTCCGGGCTGAGCGGCGCGGTAAAAAGCGCCAGCGTGCCGGAACAGTTGCTGAAAGGCTTTAACGAAACGCTGGCTAAAGAAGGCAAAAAGCCCATCACGATTATCAGCGTTGATACGCTCGATCAGACCGTCAGCACGCTGATGACCAAACGCGCCGACTTCGTTTATGACGATATTTCGGTACTCGCGCCAATTGTTAAAAAATACCCGAATAAAGTGGTGCAGGTCGGCGAGGCCGGGCCGTCGCAGTGGATGGCGTGGGCCACACGTAAGGACGATGTCAGCCTGAACAAAGCCATCAGCGATCACATTCTGGCGATGCAAAAAGATGGCGAGCTTTCGGCGCTGCAAAAACAGTATCTCGGCACCACGTTTACCGTGCCCGCCAGCGATTTCATCCCTCAGGAGTAAGTTATGTGCCAATCAACGCTGACGGTGCCTGCCGGTCACGGCAAAACCTTTGAGGTGAAAAAAGGCCAGTTTATTACCGTCACAGACACCGGAGGGCAACAGGCCGCAGACTTTGTGGCGGTGAATGCGGACGATCTCAGCGAGAAGCTTTCGCCGGTGCATACGCGCCAGCATCTGCGCTCGCTGTTCTTCAAACCCGGCGACGCGCTGTGGTCGAGTGAAAACCGCCCGATGCTGCGCATTGTGGCTGACACCATTGGCATTCACGATGCCAATGTTCCGGCCTGCGACCGCACAAGGTTTAGTGTCGATTTCGGCGTGGAAGGCCACCGCAACTGCGTGGATAACCTGCTCGAAGGCATGAAGGCACACGGTGTGACGTATTTCAGCCTGCCGGAGCCGTTCAATCTGTTCCAGAACGGGCCGGTGACCGCCGATGGCCGGATGGAAGTCACGGATCCGAACAGTAAAGCGGGTGACTGCATTGTGTTTGAAGCACTGTGCGACCTGATTTGCGCCGTGTCTTCCTGCCCGCAGGACATCATTCCCGGCAACGGTTTACAGGTCACGCCGATTGATATTCAGGTCAGCAATCATTACCACGGGGAGATTCAGCATGCTGTTAATGCGTGAGGCCTGGGCCGAAAGCGACGTGCGTCCGCTCGCCGCGCCTGTCGAAATCAAAGCCGGAGAAGCAGGTTCCATCCGCGTGCTGCGCGGCCAGTTGCTGCGCATCACCGCGCTGGGCGAAGGCGCCGTGGCGTCGCTGTTTGGTTTCAGCCTGAGCGATCCTGCCGTGTGGCTTTCCGTGCATCATACCCGCGTATTCAGCAACAGCTATCTGCTCGGTTCAGGGATGCGGCTGGTGAATAACCGTCGCCGCCCGGTGATGGTGCTGGGGAAAGACAGCGTGAAACGCCACGACCTGCTGCTGCCGGGATCGACCCGCGCATGGCTGGCACAACAGGGTTATGAAGGTGAAGGCTGCATCGAAGCCGTTCAGGGTGAACTTACGCGGCTAAACATGGACGTGCCGAAACTGCCGGATCCGATCAATCTGTTTATGCACGTCCGTCTGACGCGTGAAGGCGAAATTCTGCCGGAAACCAACCGCACGCAGCCGGGCGACAGCATCACCTGCCGCGTGGTGGCGGACACGCTGTTTATCGCGTCGGCCTGCTGTACCGGCATCGAGGGCAATGATAAACCGGCGCCGCTGCGGCTTTCGGTAGCGGAAAATCTGTCCGCATTCGGCGGGGAGTAACGCATGTTGGGGCTGAGTGAACAGGTGATCGCCGCACTTCCCGAGTTAGGGCATGGCCTGCTGATGACGGTGATCCTGACCGTTCTCGCGGCGCTGCTCAGTATCGTTCTGGGGCAGATTGTCTGTTTTCTCCAGCTTCGCCGTGCATGGCCGTGGCGCGCGTTCGGGCGGCTGTATGTCAGCCTGATGCGCGGCACGCCCGCCATCGTGCAGCTTTTTGTGGTGTTTTTTACCCTGCCGCGTCTGGGGCTGGGCGGGCATCCGATGCTCGCCGCCGTGCTGGCGATCGGGATGAACAGCGGCGCGTACGTCGCGGAGATCCTACGTGTGAACCAGAGTCTCGTGACAAAAGGCCAGCGCGAAGCCGCCCGCACGCTGGGGCTGAGCCGGTGGCTGACGTGGTGGTTTGTGATTAACCCGCAAATCCTGCGCGCCAGCCTGCCGATGCTGGTCAACGAGTTCACCATTTTGCTCAAAACCACCCCGCTGGCGTCGGTAGTGGCACTCACCGAGCTGACCTACGCCGGACAAATTGTGATTGCGCGAACCTATGACGCGACACAAGTTTTACTGCTGGTGTCGGCGGGATATCTGCTGATTGCGCTGCCGCTGATTGGCGCAGTGCGCCATCTGGAAGCGAAACGGAGGGTTGCGTAATGGACTGGCAGGCAATTCTCAGCTCACTGCCGTCGCTGGGCGAAGGCATGGCGGCCACCCTCAAACTTTGCGCCATCGCGGCATTTTGTTCATTGCTGTGGGGCACGCTGATGGCAACCGCGTTAATGCGCGCCCCGCCGTTCTGGCAGCGGATCCTGCGTATTTACACCAGCCTGACGCTGGCGCTGCCGCTATTGATCGTCATTTACCTGCTCTATTTCGTGTTGCCGGAATATGACATCACGTTCACTTCGCCGCAGGTGGGCGTACTGGCGCTGACGTTGTATTACGCGCCGTATATCGCTCAGGTGATCCGCTCTGCCGTTGAGGCGTTGCCGCGCGGCCAGTGGGAAGCCTGCCGGGTTCTGGGGCTGAGCCGCACCGAACAGTTGCGCGATGTAGTGTTACCTCAGACGCTGCCGCAGATGTTGTCGCCGCTTGTCGGGCTGATGATCGGTCTGATTAAAGATTCGGCGCTGCTTTCGATTGTTTCGGTACAGGAATTTATGTACGCCGCCAAACAGGCGATTTCTGATACTTACGCGCCGCTGGAAATCTATCTCACGGTGGCGCTGTGTTACTGGGTGCTGAACAGCCTGATTGACTGGCTGGCGCGCCATATTGAATTTCGCATGACGCGCTATCGTCGCGGCATGCAACATTAACCAGGAGAAAAAACATGTCAGCTGATCTTGAGCATCGCGACGTCCAGCTTATTCCGGCGCGCCACGGCAAAGCGGTGCATCTGAAAAAGGGCGAAGCGGTGCAGGTGGTGAATTTACACGGGACGCAGGTTGTCGATTGCTGGGCGTATAACGCGGCGGACGTCGGCGAATATATGTGCATGGAAGCCACGCGGGTGTGGAATCAGCGGCTGAATCCGCAGGTCGGCGACAGCTTTATCACCAGCCAGCGCCACCCGATTCTCACGCTGGTGGCCGACACGTCGCCGGGCGTCCACGATACCTTTATGGCCGCCTGCGACGCGCGCCGTTATGAACTGCTCGGCTGCACCGAACCGCACCGCAACTGCCACGACAATCTGTTCGAAGGCATGGCGGAGCTGGGCGTACGTTTGCCGCACGGCAATCTGGCGTCGTTTAACATCTTCATGAATATTCAGGTTCAGCCCGATGGCCGCACGCTGAAAACGCTGCCGGTTGTCACACGTCCGGGCGATTACATCATTCTGCGCGCTGAGATGGATTGCTATGTCGCCTTCTCCGCCTGCCCGCAGGATATCGTCAGCATTCAGGGGCAAGGCGATAACACGCCGCGCGACGCCGAACTGCGAATTCTGACAGCGGGATTCCCGCAGGTGAAATTACAGGGAGCGTGGATACCGGAGGGGGTTTGAGGTATCAAACGTTAGGGCAACAATCTGGGTAGCCACCCAAACTGGCTTCAGGCCAAAATCAAGACCTTGGGCTCGCCGCCCAAACTGGCCCAAAGGGCGCGTTAACGCGCGCGCCCTCTGGACACCCGCGCTTTTAACTGCGCGCTACCGCTTGCTGGCTATGTTTCAGTAACTTCTGCTATTGCCGCAAAATCCCGCCGCTGCGCGGTTCCCTTCACTCGGGTTTCAAACCGCGCGAAAAGAGTCGCGGTTTTCCACCTCTCCTTTCAGCGTGATTTTTGAAAGCGGCGAGAGGCTATGTAATTCGGAAGATGTGTTCGATGGATTTATTGATAACATTAATTTTGGCAACCTCTTGTCGCCGTGATTAATTCTATACTTATCGCATGATATCCCCAGACAGTACTGTATTGTTCATAGGCACATGTCTCGGGAGTGACTGCAATATCTGACCAGTAAAACCGCCAAACCAGACCATTTTCCCGTTGTGTATAGCCTTTGCTGATAAAAAATTGCTCTATGATTTTCTGCGCCGCAGGCACATCTTCAATATCACTCCAGGTAATATCATTTTGAGTAAAGCCGTAATTATCATCACCCTGGCTGTAATACGTGACCCGTCCTTGGATATCCGGTGGATCCTTAAAGAGTTTCGGCGTCTCAAAATAGTAATGTACATAATCTGAGGCCGTGTACTCTCTCCCATCAAATGTATCTGCGAGTTTGATGAAAATGTAGATAAATCCAGCGAAAAGTAGAATGATTGAGATGATTAGCCATTTAAATAATTTACACACTTTATAATTTCCGGTCACTAAATTAAAACTGAGGGAGTGAGATTTATAACGACTGGACATAAGCGCATAAAAATTAATTTCCCGTCAGCGAGGAGCATGACAAATTAGTTATAATCAAAGATAACTAAAGTAATTTCATCTCCCACGACTTCCAGAACATAAGTTGTTCCTGAGTGATTTTTAGTATCTTTTTTGATATTATTCTCCTTCATATATACTTCAATTTCCTCTTTAGCCAGATAAACATCCCTGACATGCTTCCATGTAACCTCATCACGGCAATAGCCATAATTATCATCCGCTTGCGTAAAGTACTCTTGTTCATCTGAGATATTTGGCGTATCCATTAATATAGACGGCGTTAGTAAATAATAATCTAAAAAATTCGTTCTGGAATAGGTTTTTCCATCTAACGTGTAAATGATCATAAAATAGAAATAAAGCACAACTAGCAGACAAAAAGCCAGAAATATCAAAATCACTCTTCGAAATAAGTCATATAACATATAAAAGCAATCTTCCAATTTCAAAACATCTGTTAATAGTATCGTTTAAGATCTCAGTTCAAAATAATCCACTGATACCGGATAATGTTGCATCATGTATAACATACGTGGTTTTTTATTATTTTTTATTCCATTATCTTCATCCCAACCTTTCTGCCTCATGGATGAATATATCTCATGATTCATCCTGTTAGAATCAGGAAACAGATCTCTTGCAGGGCTATTTTCAAATCGGTTATAAATAAAATTTTCGGAAAGATCAGTTAGTGGCTTAATGTAGTCAAGCCAAGTAGGTAGAAAACCTTTTCTGGGTAACCCTTTTTTAAGGAGGACTGGTTGTGGAAAAAGT
>NZ_JAHTMS010000024.1:0-18366 GCF_019200965.1 Rahnella sp. PD12R
GCGTTCAATCTGAGCCATGATCAAACTCTTCAATTAAAAGTTCGATTTGCTTAAACAAGTTAAGCGGTGCTCAAAGTTTACTTTCGTAATAATTCAACTAAATGAATTACTGCTTGGTCACTCTAAGACTTGATATTTTTTGCCACCGAGGTGGCTGATATCGTCTTGTGAGTGCCCACACAGATTGTCTGATAAATTGTTAAAGAGCGTGCCGCGGTTCGCAAGGAATCTTATGCGGCGCGGGAGGCGTATATTACGTTTTCCCGCTGAAGAGTCAAGAGATTATTCATTCGAACTTTCATCTTTTTCTCTTCCTGTCCGAGCGACTTGTCAGTCGTTGTTCCCGGTCAGTGGAGGCGCATTATAGGGAGTTCTCAGAAGGCCGCAACCCCTAAAATACAAATAATTTACTGACCGCTGAATCTTTCATCAAGTGGCGTTTAAAGCGGCAATTCCTGGATACTTCTGAAGCCATATGACTGTAAAACAGGCAACAGACTTTGCGCCTCAGCCGTCATCACCATGCAATACGCCACACTCTCTATTTCAACTTCCGGATTTATTTGTGGAACCGGCACGTGAGAAGTCTCAATTAACCAATGTGCGCGGCGTGCAATCGCAGAACCGGAGTCGATCATACGCGTGCCGTCGGGTAAAACCTGTGACAACTCTTGCGAAAGGAGCGGGAAATGCGTGCAACCTAATACCACGGTGTCGGGCGGTTCGCGCAAACGCAGCCACGGATGCAGGATTTTCTTCAGCGCAGCCAGTGAAACTTCTTCGCCATGCAGCTTCGCTTCCGCCAGTTCAACCAGCTCGGCTGAGCCCAGCATCAGAATCTGACAATCCGTCGCGAACCGTGCCACCAGATCATGCGTATAAGGACGCTGAACCGTCGCACGTGTTGCCAGCAACCCGACAACTCCGTTGCGCGTTAATTTCGCCGCCGGTTTGATAGCAGGAACAACGCCGACGACCGGACAGCTGAATTTGGCGCGCAATGCAGGAAGGGAAACGGTGCTCGCCGTGTTACAGGCAATGACAATAATAGAGAGGGGATGGCGTTTCGCGACGGCGCTGACAATCTCGACGACGCGCTCAACGATAAATTCTTCTGACTTTTCACCGTAAGGGAAAGCCACATTATCGAAGGCATAAATGTAATGCAGATCCGGCAACATCTGCCGGACCTCATGATAAACCGACAACCCGCCGACGCCGGAATCGAAAACCAGCACCGTCGGGCGGTCAGGAACTCGTGTTGTATCAGAAGGTATAGCTTCCAGAGAGATAGTACTCACGTCCTGGTGTGGCGTAGCCATAAGCCGTCTCGTAATCTTTATCAAACAAGTTGGCAATTCTACCACGAACTGTCAGGTGTGAGGTGACCGGATATGACGCGGCGAGATCCCACAGGCTGACACCGCCCAGTTTAACCGTCTGATAAGGATACGAACCGTAGTCGGTGTCGTAACGCTGCCCCAGATACTGGTAATTGATTGACCAGTCGATGTCAGCAATATTCCAGTCAATCTGGTATTTCACCTGTTGCTTGGCACGACGGGCCAGAATTTCGTTGGTTTGCGCATCACGCGGGTCGAGATATTCCAGGGTAATCTGATGTTGCAACGGACCGGTATCGAATGAACCCGTCCATTCGACGCCTTTAATCGTCGCTTTCCCAATGTTGTAGTAGCTATAGGTAGAGTCGTTGTAAGCGATCATCTGATCGATGTCGTTACGATAGACTGACAAGCGCCAGTCCAGCGGACCCGTCAGACCTTCCAGTCCCCCTTCCCATTGCTTACTTTCTTCCGGCTTCAGATCAGCGTTGCCATAGTAGTCGCTGTAAAGCTGGCTCAGGTTCGGTGATTTGTACGCGGTGCCGTAAGAGGTAATCAGGCGATAGCCGTCAATGAATTCCCATGCTGCGCTGCTTTGCCAGGTCGTGTGCTGACCAAACTGCGAGTTGTCATCGCTGCGCACGGCGCCTTCCAGTGTGAAATCACTGATTTTTTGTTGCGTGGTCAGATAAACGCCGGTGTTGTGCTGATCATAGCCATCAGCCAGATAGCTGGTGCCCGGTTCAGTCGTCAGTTTCTGCCAATCCAGGCCTGCGCTGACTTCCCCTTTCCATACCTGAAGGGTGTTGCCCCATTGCACGTTGTATTGATCGGAGTCATCGAGCGAAGCGGAAGAGTCGTACGGGCCGTATTTCGGATCGTAGTTATAGTCTTTGACGTGGCTGTAGCTGCCGATTAACTGCGTGGCATAAATGCCGTTCTGATAACGCAGACCGGTATCGTACGTTCGGCTGTAAAGCTGGCGGGTATCGATAAGCGCGCTGCCCGGCGAATAATATGCATCATACGCGGTGCGGTTGTCATAACCGTAAGCCCGCGCAAAACCGCTGATATCGTCATTAAACTGATGTTGCAGTGCCAGGTAGAGCGTTTTACTCATGAACCCGTCACGGTCTGGCTGCGGAACGCCGCCCGTATTGCCATCAGCCACAACGTCAATGCCGCGCGTATAGGTGTAATCACCCGCCGCCGTCACCGTGGTGTTCTCACCCAGCTTCTGCTGCGTGGAACCGTTGTAGTTCTGATAACCGTTTGAGCCGATACCCGCGCCGAGCGTGGTGCCGTCTTTATCACGCGTAGTAATAATGTTAATGACACCGCCGATAGCATCCGATCCATATACAGCAGAACGTGGGCCGCGGATAAACTCAATGCGCTGAACCAATGAGAGAGGAATTTGACTGACATCGACGGAGCCGGAAATACCCGCCTGATTAAGACGTACACCATCCATTAATACTAAAGTATGGCTGGCATTGGTGCCACGGACAAATACCGAGGTCAGTTGGCCCATGCCGCCACTCTGGCTGATATCCACGCCCGGTAAACGACGGAGTACATCGGCAACAGATTTTGACTGCCAGCGGTCGATATCCTCACGCGTCACGAAATCCGTCGGCGCTAATACAGAAGAAACCGGCTGGGGAAAACGGTTAGCCGTAACAACCAGATTATCACTGCTGTTTGTGGAAGTGCTGTCTTGCGCCCACCCTGAAAAAGCCGTGACGGATAATGCCGTCAGCAGCACATGCTTTTTAATTGTCATGAATCGAGCATCCAAACTTAATTGGCGGATGCCGCAGAAAGACGCTGTCGTTTTCGCGACGACAGTGAACAATGCGACGTAATATCGGCAGGTTTTCGGACTTAGGATTTGCAGGCTGATTCACTACACGACTTATTCATGACAAGAGGCGTAATTCAATTACCTGCACCGGGCAATGACTTCCCATTCCTTCTTTCTTATCTATATAAAGAAGAAAACAGTGTCTGCATAATAAAGAATGCTATCGCCGTGATTTCCCCATACCGCTGCGCGCCAGTTCCGGATTCACACCGGATTCCCTTTTAACTCAGTCAATGAGGCCGATGGGCAATCCTACGATCAACCCATTTGGAAATCCAGACATCCATCGTCGGGAAACGGCGTTGCCCTTAAAAAGACGACAGGACTGGACATAATGAGGACATTCCCTACAATCCCCCGCAAAGTTCGCCCATTTATTCCTTGTTAGACGAGATAACCGATGACGCCTGAAAACCTGCCCATTGAACAATATGACGACCAGCTGGCGGAAAAGACCGCACGTCTCACGGCGATGATGTCGCCTTTTAATGCGCCGCAGCCTGACGTTTTTCGTTCTCCTGTCAGCCATTACCGCATGCGTGCCGAATTCCGCGTCTGGCATGATGAAGGCGACCTGTACCACATCATGTTTGATCAGCAGACCAAAGCCCGCGTGCGCGTCGACCAGTTCCCGGCGGCCAGCGAGCTGATTAACCGTCTGATGCCGGTGCTGATCAGCGCCGTGAAACAAGATCCGACGCTGCGCCGTAAGATCTTCCAGATCGACTATCTTTCGACCCGCAGCGGCAAAATCATCGCATCGCTGCTCTACCACCGTAAGCTTGATGAAGAATGGCAGAAGTCCGCGACAATCCTGCGCGACCAGCTTCGCGCCGACGGTTTTGACATTCAGCTGATTGGCCGTGCAGCCAAAACCAAAATCATGCTGGATCAGGATTATGCTGATGAAGTTCTGCCGGTTGGCGGGCGCGATATGATTTATCGTCAGGTGGAAAACAGCTTCACCCAGCCAAACGCCGAGATGAACATTCAGATGCTGGAATGGGCGCTGAAGGCCACGGAAAACTCCACCGGCGATTTGCTCGAGCTGTATTGCGGCAACGGCAACTTCTCACTGGCTCTGGCGCGCAATTTCCGCCGCGTGCTGGCAACCGAAATCGCTAAACCGTCGGTCGCAGCAGCGCAGTTCAACATTGCGGCAAACCATATTGATAACGTGCAGATTATCCGCATGGCGGCTGAAGATTTTACTCAGGCGCTGAACGGCGTGCGTGAATTTCGTCGTTTACAGGATGTGGATTTAAGCGGATATGAATGCAACACGATTTTCGTCGATCCACCGCGCAGCGGTCTGGATGATGAAACCGTGAAAATGGTGCAGGGCTACGAACGCATCCTTTATATCTCCTGCAACCCGGAAACGCTGTGTGCAAATCTGGAAACCCTGAGCCAGACACACCGCGTGACGCGTCTGGCGTTGTTCGATCAGTTCCCGTATACGCACCATATGGAATCCGGCGTTCTGCTGGAAAAAATCTGATTCAGCCGCGTTAAACATGAAAACGGGCACCTCCGAGTGCCCGTTTCTCTTTCTGTTCCGTCAGCCTCAGAGATAAACCCGCAAGTATTCTGACAGACACAGGATCGCCATCGCCTGCCCGTATGGCATGGACGTCAGCGCGATTTCACGATAGAAATCCAGATCAGAACCCATCGCTGTGCCGAAGGACGTTTGCGTCAGCTCCCCTGCCGGATTGATGTGTTTGATCACGCCCTGAATCGCTTTCTCCGCCACCGGCGCATAAGACGCATCGATATAACGCTTACGCACCGCTTTCAAGATTCCGTAGGCAAAACCGGCGGTGGCCGAGCTTTCGAGATAAGACTGCGGATCGTCGAGCAGCGTATGCCACAAACCGCTGTCATCCTGACATTTCGCCAGCGCGCTGACCTGGCTTTCCAGCACCTGCAATAAATAGCGACGTGTCGCGTTATTTTCCGGTAGATCCACCAGCTCAAGGAATTCAGGAATGGCAATCGTCAGCCAGCTGTTTCCGCGAGCCCAGCGCGCGTGCGCAAAATTATGATGCCCGTCGAACGTCCAGCCGTGGAACCACAGGCCCGTTTCGCGATCCATCAGATACTGAACGTGAAGCAGAAACTGATACGTCGCTTCTTCCACAAACTCAGGCCGGTCGAGCAATTTCCCGATTTTTGCCAGCGGCAACACGCTCATCATCAATGTGTCATCCCACATTTGCTGATGGTTTTCGTTGTTATAAACAATGTGCTGCATCGCACCTTTATCCGTGCGCGGCATTTCATACATCACCCATTCCGCCCAGCGCTCCAGATAGGGTCGCCATGCCGCATTACCGGTTTCTTCATAGCGGTAAGCCAGCGTCAGGAACGGGCTCATGGTATTCACGTTTTTCGTCGGCGTGCCTTCCGCCAGACGCGCGGTAAACCAGTCGTCAATCACCGCCCGCATTTTCTCGTCGCCGGTCTGCTGATAATACTGATAAATACCGTAAAGCCCGATGCCGTGCGTCCATTCCCAGCCCGCCCAACCTTTGGTATCAATGACGCGGCCATCGTCGAGCCGCAACAGGAACTCACCGGTTTTATCTTCGATATTGACCAGATTGTCCGTCACATTGTGGATCAGCGCTTTCAGTTCATTGCGCGAAATGAAATGTTCCGGCTGGCGTAAAAGCGCACTGTGTTTCACTTCAAAAACTTTCATGGTGTTCTCCTGATAAATGTTCACCAAAATTACAAACGTCCCTGTGCCGGAATTACGGCGGCATTTTCACGGGTCAGCTTTTCAGGTGGCGGATTATGACGATGCAGATAACCAATATTGTTGTTGCCCCACAGCGATTCGTATTTCATCCCTGTCAGCATTTCGACGGTCGCCCGGTCTTCCGGCGTAATTTGCTCCGGCACGATGCGGTTCGCATCACGCATTTTCTGCGTTTCGCGGGTCAGCACGCCGTGCGTTTTCTGATTAAGACGGAAGAACAGTGAAATGATGAAGCCCATGCTGAGCATCAGCAGTGAGCCGATCACCAGAACGCCGAGAATGGTGTGGCCGACAGCCGGAACCTGCTGGCTCTGCCCGGAAACAAATCCGGCGAGTTGCAGGATAATCCCCACCAGCATCACGGCACCGGCCTGCGAGGCTTTGCGCGTCAGCGTCATCACACCGGCGAAAATCCCCTCGCGGCGCTGGCCGGTAATGGTTTCATCGACATCGGCGATATAGGTGTAGATATTCCACGGCACGTAGTTGATCCCGCCGCGCCCGAGCCCTGCCAGTGCAGAAATCAGCAGCAATAACGACATCGAATCGTTCATTCCGGTGTAATACAGCACGCCGTAAGAAATCGCCGCCAGCCCGAATAACGTAACGGCCAGACGATAAGACGGTGCCGGTCCGAAGCGGATACACAGCGGGATCATGCCGATCACCGCCACGAATTGCAGAATCGCCATCATGCCCATGAGATTGGAAGCCACCGCCGCGCTTTGCATCAGCACAAACACCACGTAATAGGTGAAGACGGCGTTAAATACGTCCTGCGCAATATAGCCGCCAAGATACAAACCCAGATGCTGACGGAAAATCTTGATACGCAGCGTTGAGGACAATTCCACCTTCAGACGTTTCAGGCTTTGCACCAGCGTCAGTTGCTGGCGTTCGCGCTCTATTTTCTTCGTGGCTTCAGATTTGAGTTCTTCCGGCCGTTCCCAGGTAAAGAAGTACACCAGCGTCAGCACGAAGGCGCAGATCACCGCAAACACCAGGCTCGAATAGAAGAAGGAAATGGCGTTATCTTTGCCGAAATGCTGTAACAGAATGCCCGGCAGGAAAGCGGCGAGAATGGCAGAAAGCTGGGCCAGCGCGATACGGGCCCCGGAGAATTTGGTTTTCTGTTTGAAATCGTCGGTCATTTCCGGCACCAGCGTTTCATACGGCACCAGAATCATGGTGTAAACGATATCAAACAGCAGATAGGTCAGCAGGTAATACGCATATCCCATGTCGCCCACCCACATGAAGCTGTAGCTGAACACGCAGGGAATGCCGAGCAGAATAAAGAACTTACGACGACCAAACCGCTTGCCGAGCCAGGTATTGCCAAAGTTATCCGTGAGATAACCCATTAACGGGCTGAGCACGGCGTCGAGTACACGCGCCGTGGCGAAGATAAAGGTCGCTTCGATGGGCGAAAGGCCGCAAAACGTGGTGTAGAAATAGAGCAGCCACGCCGCGGTCAGGGCCGTTGTGCCCGCCCCCAGAAAATCGCCAGATCCGTAGGCGATGTAATTAAAGAATCCGATCTTACGTGTTTTCATTGCCGTCTTGCCTCTGTTAAATCACCTATAGGCGTAGGCTGAATGCGAACGAAAATACTTCGTCCGGCCATGATTCAAATTAGCGAGGAGCCCGGATGAAAACCTTTTGATTTTTGCCACTCAGACAGACTTTATGGCAAAGAAATGAAGAAGTGGACGATCAATATCTAAATATTGAACATAGGTTTGATATTTATGAAATGACAGTTCATAAAAAGACAGTCAGATAAGATTACAAATGGTCGCGGTCAGGCGTAAGGCATAAAAAAGGCAACCCGAAAGTTGCCTGATTTTTCATAGGAATGAGGAAGTTACTGCGTCGTCGATTTACGCTTTTTCAGCTTCAATCCTATCCAGAACAAAAGCACGACACTGATCAGCAATGGCAGAGAATTCGACCCTAATTCAGGATATTCCACGCGGACAAACGTACTGTAGAGTAGCAATCCGAGAAGGAAAGAGGCCGCAGCCAGCACCGGCAAACCTTTGGGCATTTCGCCTTTGTGATAACGAACATGCAGGCAATACACCGACAACACCAGAGCGATTATAGGGAATATCGAAAACGCAACGACAGAGCTGAATAATGCATCGGAAGTGCCATTAATAGACAGTCCGGCAATCAAAGCCAAAACCAGAGTGCCATTATCCTGGTTCGCTTGTTCGGTCATCTTCTTTACCTCTGGTCTTATTGTGAATAGGCGTCACCGCCGTTCTTTCCTGCTGCCGGCGATACCAGTAATACGCACCTTTAGAAATCATGCGCAGCTGCAACACCAGACGCTCTTCCAGCTGGCGGCGCTGTGCGATATCTACATCCAGCGCTTCCGCACCGGCGTTGAAAACAATGATCACCATCGCTTCGGCCTGCGCTTCGGTAAAACTGCGCGGCATGTGGTTTTCGAGTTGCAGATAGTCGGCAAGTTCCGCAATAAAATGCTGAATTTCACGGGCGACGGCCGCACGAAACGCCGAAGACGTACCGGAACGTTCGCGCAACAGCAGACGAAAGGCGTTGGGGTTATTTCCGATGAATTCCATGAAAGTCGAAACCGACGTGCGGATCACGCTGCCGCCTTTGGCAATACGCTGGCGCGCCTGACGCATCAGCTGACGCAGCATCAAACCGCTTTCATCAACCATCGTCAGACCCAGTTCATCCACGTCACGGAAATGCCGGTAAAAGGACGTCGGCGCAATGCCCGCTTCACGGGACACTTCACGCAAACTCAGACTGGCAAAGCTGCGCTCGGCACTGAGCTGGCTAAAAGCCGCTTCAATCAGTGAGCGACGCGTGCGCTCTTTTTGTTGTGCTCTTACGCCCATAACATTCATCCGGATAATGTTCTTCTTTTTGATTATTCGCCCGTTATCGCTTCACTATACCAAAATTTTTACCGGGCGGAGCCATAGATACCACAGCATAAAGTGGGTCAGAATGTTGCCGTATTACCATTAAATGACAACTGCATGTGGGGTAATTAGGTGTAATATGTTACTTTATCGTTGTGATTTTGTATAAAAATAGGTTTCGAACTATGCAACAGCACTCACATTTTGATGCCATCATCATTGGCTCAGGCCCTGGCGGAGAAGGCGCCGCGATGGGACTGGTTAAACAAGGCGCCCGGGTTGCTGTCATCGAACGCTATAACAACGTCGGTGGCGGATGTACTCACTGGGGAACCATCCCTTCCAAAGCACTGCGTCACGCCGTCAGCAGAATCATCGAATTTAATCAAAACCCGCTCTACAGTGATAACTCCCGTACCCTGAGCTCCAGTTTCCCGGATATTTTGCGTCACGCCGATTCCGTCATAAATCAGCAAACCCGCATGCGCCAGGGTTTCTACGAAAGAAACCAGTGCCAGCTGTTCTCCGGCGACGCCAGTTTTGTCGATGCCAATACCATCAACATCCGCTACGCCGATAACACACACGAACAAATCACCGCCGACAACATCGTAATTGCCTGCGGTTCGCGCCCTTACCGTCCGGCCAACGTCGATTTTGGTCATCCGCGCATTTATGACAGCGACCTGATCCTTGAACTGAGCCACGAACCCCGCCACGTCATCATTTATGGCGCGGGCGTTATCGGCTGCGAATATGCGTCTATCTTCCGCGGTCTGAACGTAAAAGTGGACTTAATCAACACCCGTGACCGGTTACTGTCTTTCCTCGATCAGGAAATGTCAGACGCGCTGTCTTATCACTTCTGGAATAACGGTGTGGTCATCCGCCACAACGAAGAATTCGAGATGATTGAAGGCGTGGAAGACGGCGTGATCATGCACCTGAAATCCGGTAAGAAAGTGAAAGCTGACGCGCTGTTGTACGCCAACGGACGCACCGGTAACACTGACAAACTGGGTCTGGAAAATATTGGTCTGGAAGCCGACAGCCGCGGTTTGCTCAAAGTAAACAGCATGTATCAGACGGCGTTGTCGCATATTTATGCCGTCGGCGACGTCATCGGCTATCCGAGCCTGGCTTCAGCGGCTTACGACCAGGGCCGCATTGCCGCACAGGCGATGATTCAGGGCGAAGCGAAAGTTCATCTGATCGAAAACATTCCGACCGGCATTTATACCATTCCTGAAATCAGCTCCGTCGGCAAAACCGAGCAGGAACTGACGTCCATGAAGGTGCCTTACGAAGTGGGCCGCGCGCAGTTTAAGCATCTGGCACGCGCGCAAATCGCCGGAATGAATGTGGGGAGCCTCAAGCTGCTGTTCCATCGTGATACCAAAGAAATTCTGGGTATTCACTGCTTTGGAGAGCGTGCGGCGGAAATTATCCATATCGGTCAGGCCATTATGGAACAGAAAGGCGAAGGCAATACTATCGAGTATTTCGTTAATACGACCTTCAACTATCCGACCATGGCAGAAGCTTATCGCGTAGCGGCACTGAACGGATTAAACCGCCTTTTTTAAACCCGCGGCTTTATCCATGTAGGGTTGCATGTGCTCTTTGATGGCTTCAGCCAGTTGTTCATAGCGCCCACGCAGTGGCGAACCGGGACGATACACCAGCGCGATCGTGCGACGGGGTTCCGGTTTGTCACACGTCAGATAGGTGACGCCATCGCGGCTGCGTTCATTCGGCACGGCCAGCGAAGGCAGCAACGTAATGCCACTTCCCGCCGCCACCATATTACGCAGCGTTTCCAGGCTGGTTGCGCGGAAATGCGTATCTTCGTCCGCCCCTGCCTGGAAGCAAAAACCGAGCGCTTGATCGCGCAGACAATGTCCGTCTTCCAGCATCAGCAGCTTTTCACCGGCCAGATCTGCCATCGCCACGCGATCGCGGGATGCCCACGGATGATCGTCGTAGATCGCCAGTTTCATCGGCTCATCAAACAGCGGCACTTCAATAAAGGCTTCGCTTTCTTTGACCAGCGCCAGAATTGCGCAATCGAGTTTTCCGCTGTCGAGCTGCGCCAGTAACTGATGGGTTTGTGCTTCATGCAGATACATTTCGAGTTTAGGGAATGTTTTATGCAGTGAAGGAATGATTTGCGGCAACAGATAAGGCCCGACGGTAGGAATTAGCCCGATATGCATCGGCCCGGACATCGCTTCGCCCTGCTGGCTGGCCATCTCTTTGAGGACTTTCACTTCACGCAGCACCGTGCGCGCCTGATCCACCAGCAGCAAACCGGCTTGTGTAAACAGCACCTTGCGACTGGTTCTTTCAAGCAGCATCACGCCCAGTTCATCTTCCAGCTTACGGATTTGCCCGCTTAACGTCGGCTGGCTGACATGGCAGGAATCTGCTGCACGACGAAAATGGCGAAACTCTGCCAGTGCCACAAGATACTCTAAATCACGAATGTTCATTTTTCCTCCAGTCCCTATAAGGCAATGCGATAGCCGATAACGATAGATAAGATAGCAATCAACGATTATATCTATCAACCATTATCGTGAATAATGCCTTCCAACGAAACGGCAATGCCGTAAATAATTCATATTCTATCGATTAATTAAGAGGTTATTCATGTTTGCAAGCCAGGAAGGGAAACACGTACCGCACGTTACTTTTCACACCCGCCAGGGCGATCAGTGGGTAGATCTCAGCACCGATGAATTGTTCAAAAACAAAACAGTGATTGTCTTTTCACTGCCGGGCGCATTTACCCCGACCTGTTCTTCAAGCCATCTGCCGCGTTACAACGAACTGGCACCGGTATTCAGACAACACGGCGTCGACAGCATTCTGTGCGTCTCCGTTAACGACACGTTCGTCATGAATGCCTGGAAATCAGAACAGAAAGCATCGAACATTACCTTTATTCCGGACGGCAACGGTGAATTCACCAAAGGCATGGACATGCTGGTCGAGAAAGCGGATTTAGGTTTCGGCCCGCGTTCATGGCGTTATTCCATGCTGGTACGTAACGGCGTGGTCGAGAAAATGTTCGTTGAGCCAAACAAACCGGGCGACCCGTTTGAAGTGTCAGATGCAGACACAATGCTGAAATACCTGGCACCCGAATACAAAGTCCAGGAATCGGTTTCCGTATTCACCAAACCGGGCTGCCCGTTCTGTGCCAAAGCCAAGCAGATGTTGCAGGAACGCGGTATTCAATATGAAGAAATCGTACTGGGCAAAGACGCTACCACCGTCAGCCTGCGCGCTGTCACCGGCCGCGCGACCGTGCCGCAAGTCTTTATCGGTGGGCGCCACATCGGCGGAAGCGACGATCTGGACGTTTACCTGCATTCAGAAACACAAGAAGTGTGCGAAGTTGCACAATAAGCTTCACCGGAAACAGCTGTAAGAAGTAAGACGATAATCCCTGCATTACCAACAAAAAAGCAAAGTTAGACTACGTGAACTTTCGGCGGGCTTAATGCCCGCCATTTTTTTGTTTATGCGATCTCAGCCCGTTTTTTCCCGACCTTCTCCTGCAACACTTTGCGGTCAATTTATTCGAATGGCAGGACGATGACGGCGCAAAAGCCCCGCACAAAAATCACTCAGCAGGATGTCGCACGTCTGGCAGGCGTTTCCGTTGCGGCGGTTTCGCTGGTGCTTGGCGGCAAAGGACGGATATCCCCCGAAGGCGTGGGACGCATTTATCAGGCCATCGATCAGCTCGGTTACCGTTTGCCGGATACGCCGTCAGTTACACCTTTCACACGAACGGGCATTCTGCTTTCGCCAGATTGCGCTTTCGCCGCAGGTTTACTCCCCGAATTGTCCCGTGCGCTGCAACAAACCGGCTTCACACTTATACCGGGCTACGCAGACACTTCAACGCTTCTGGAACACGCCGCGCAGCTTCTGGCACAGGACGTGCGCGGGATTTTCGTCTGCGGGAAATTACTCAATGCACAGCCTGATACGCTGAAAGCCCTGCATGCGCGGGCGACGGCGCGGCATGTGGCGCTGACCGGCGTCGGCACGCATTTCCATACCGGTCCGCTCGCGACAATTCATCCCGACAATGCGCTGGCCGCACACATGGCAGCGGACGCGTTGCTTCAACAACAGCACCAGAATATCGGTTATCTCGGCGGGGAAAATCATTCGCTGGTTCGCGCTGAGCGGCTGGGCGGGCTTTCCCTCGCGCTCGGGAAAGCCGGTCTGGCGTTTTCCGCATCGTTAAGTCAGCCCTGCGCGGCAACGTTTGACGACAGCTTCCGAGCAGTCACTCAGCTCATTAAACAAAGCCCCAAAATTTCCGCGATCCTTTGCGACAACCCGACAGTATTACTGGCCGCGCATCACGCGCTGGCCGAAGGTTTGCAAACCTCCCGATGGCGGCTGTTCTCGCGGCACATCGCACTGACGGGTTTCGGCGAGTGCGAACATTCCCTGAAACTGGCTTTGCCGCTGGTTGCCGCACGTCATACCGAGATGGCGACACGGGCAGTGGAATGCCTGCATGCGCAGCTGGCCGGAGAGTCATTATTGCCAGACGACCCGCGTCTGAAGGTATCTCCGGCGTTTCTCGCTTCTGCTTAAAAAAACCGGCGAAAAATTTTACCCGTTTTATTTATCAATTCTGAACCCTGCCTTTTGACGGTTTTTCCGCCAGACCCAATGCTGTGACCATTGTTTTTCGGAGGGTTAACGTCAATGACTGACTTCGCAGCGCATGCCCGGGATCGGGCGCAGCATTTCCTCACCTTACTCGCCCAGTGGGTGGCGATCCCTTCACCGTTCGACGCAGCCAGCCAGCAGCCGGATGCGCCTTTTGGCCGTGGCGTTGCCGACGCGCTCAGCTGGTGGCAAAAACTCGGCGACGACGCCGGGCTGAACACGCTCAATGTCGACAACCACGCCGTCCATATTGAATACGGCAGCGGCGAGGAAATCGTGTATGTCTTCGGTCACGCTGACGTAGTTCCCGCCGGTGACGGCTGGCATTTTCCTCCGTATCAGCTCTCGCGGCTGGGCGACAATCTGATCGGGCGCGGCGTCGTGGATGACAAAGGCCCGATGATTGCCGCCTGGCTGGCGCTGGATATTCTGCGTGAACTCAATCTTCCTCTTTCACGTCGCATCCGGCTGGTGGCGGGCGGCAACGAAGAGACCGGTTTCCGCTGCATTCACCGCTATTTTGAATCGCAGCCGCAACCTGCTTTTGCTTTCACGCCGGACGGAAAATTCCCGGTGATTTACGGCGAAAAAGGCTCTTTGCTGGTCACGCTGACGTCGCCGGTTGAGCAGCCTGATTTGACCGTATCCTGCGGCAGCGTGCTGAACACCATTCCGGACGTCGCCCGGCTGAACGGATTGTCGCTCTCCTCCGGCGGCTGGACGTTACCCGACGGTTTTACGTTGCTGGCCGAGCCGGGGCAAATTAATCATTGGCAGCTATATGGTCGCGGCGGGCACTCCTCAAAACCGGAAGCCTGTCTGAATCCGATTGCCGGTGCCGCACAACTGCTTCATCAGCGGTTCAACGCGTGCTGGACACAACAACTTTGTGAAATCACCGCGCCAGAAACCGGCCAGAGGGGCGTGCAATTCGCGCTGGATACGCCGGGAGAATGCGGTCAGATCCGCCTGGTTCCCGTCGTCCTGAGCATCGAAAACGGGGTGATGTCGCTGACGCTGAACGTCCGTTATCCCGAAAACCTGACCCCGGAAAATATCGCTGAACGGCTCTCGATCTGGAACCTCAGCTGGCCTGACAGCCACATCAACATTGAGCCGGTCAAATCACCCAGCCTTTATCCGCCGGACAGCGCGCTGGTGAAGACGTTGCACGAGATTTACACCCGTCATACCGGCGATACAAACCACCCGTCGCGCACCACAGGCGCGGGCAGTTACGCCAGCGCAATGCAAAACGCGGTGATTTTTGGCTGCGAATTTCCCGACGGCTCCTCCGGCAATACACACGGCGCGGACGAATACGGCAGCCTGAGCCGTTTTATCAGCGCCATCGGCATCTACGCCGAAGCCTTTTACCGGCTGGCAAATCTGCCCGCCGCTCCTTCCGATAACACGAGGTAATTCAAGATGTCTGCAAAAAAACTGATTGCGCTGTGTGCCTGCCCGATGGGTCTCGCTCATACCTTTATGGCAGCCGAAGCCATTGAAGTCGCCGCCCGCCAGCGCGGTTATGACGTGAAAATTGAAACACAGGGTGCCGACGGTATTCAGAATGAACTGACGGCAGAGGATATCGCGCAGGCCACAGTCATCATCCACGCCACCGGCATTACGCCGCAAAATATCGAGCGTTTTAACGGCGTCGAAGTGTATGAAGTTGAACTGAAAGATGCGGTGAAAAATGCCGGCGGCCTGATTGATGAGATTGAGGCCGATCAGGCTCAGTGATCCCACTTTTGCTTTTTTAAGCGCAAGGAGTTTTCCGTGGCGATAAGAAAAAGAGTCATTAATACCGGTCACAGCCAGGCGTCCGACACGCCGTCTGCGGGGCCAGCGGGTAAAGGCCAGAGCCATGCCTGGAAAGAATTCAGCAAACACATCATGACCGGCATTTCCTACATGATCCCGGTGCTGATCATGGGCGGTCTGATTGGCGCGCTGTCGCAAATCATTCCTTATGTGTTTCTGGGAATGTCGCCGGACGAATCCATCATGGCGGCGCTCAACAGCGGGCGCTACAGCGGCAGTTCGGTCTGGATGCTGCAAATCGCCAGCATCATGGAAAGCTTCGGTTTCACGCTTTTTGGCTTCGCTATTCCGATGTTCGCGGCATTTACGGCCAACTCTATCGGCGGCAAAACAGCGCTGGCGGCCGGGTTTATCGGCGGTTATGTCTCGATTAAACCTGTCGCCATTCCGGCTCTGATCAATGGTGAATGGACAGCCGCTGCGCCGGTCGCTTCGGGCTTTCTGGGTGCTATCGTGATTGCCTTCGTCGTGGGCTATTTCGTCCGCTGGCTGAACAACACCATCAAACTGCCGCACAACTGGCTGGCGTTCAAAACCACCTTCTTCATTCCGCTGATTTCCGCCATTGTCGCGATGTTGCTGATGGTTTTCCTGATAACCCCGATCGGCGGCTGGCTGAATACGCTCATCCGTGAAGCGTTGCAGGCCGCAGGCGCGGCGGGCACATATTTCTACGCAACCTTACTGGCAGCGGCGACGGCGTTTGATCTCGGCGGTCCGGTGAACAAAGCCGCCGGATTCGTGGCGCTCGGCTTTACGACGGAAAAAGTGTTGCCGATAACCGCACGATGTCTGGCGGTCGTTATTCCTTCGTTCGGTCTCGGGCTGTCGACGGTGATCGATAAATGGCTGGTCGGGCGTCGTGTTTACGATCGCCAGTTCAACCAGATTGGTCGCACCGCGATTTTCCTCGGTTTTATGGGGATTTCCGAAGGGTCTATTCCGTTTGCGCTCGAACGTCCGGGGTTTGTGATCCCGGTGTACGTGATCGGGGCCATTATCGGCGCGCTGCTGGGAGTTTCGCTCGGCGCGGTGCAATGGTTCCCGGAATCCGCGATCTGGGCATGGCCGCTGATCAGCAACATTCCGGCCTACCTGATTGGTCTGGCGGGCGGTTCGCTGTTTATCGCCGTGACCTGCGTGTTCTACCGCAACCGTCTGATCAAAAAAGGCTTACTCGAAATCGCCTGATCGCCATCCTGACAGGGCGCACCCGCGCCCTGTTCTGCTCACGGGAGGAAACATGAGCCGTCAGCAACGCCTTAATGTTCTGCGCCAGCACATGGCAGAACATCACATGTCCGCCGTTTTACTCACAGACAGATTCAGCAAATATTCACTGGCTGATCTCTACAGCGCGTCCGGCTACGTGCTGGTCACCGCAGACAATCTGCTGATACTGGTCGATGGCCGCTACAGCGCCGAATGCCGGCAGAACAATCCCAACACAGAAGTCGTCACACTCACCGCAAAACTTCCGCTGGCAGAGGTTCTTGCACAGCATATTTCCGGTGATGAAACGCTGTTTGCCGATGCGAGCGCACTGTCTCATCTGGCCTGGAAAACGCTGAAAAACCAGTGCAACGCGCCGCTGCAACACTGGGACGCGTCGGTTCTGCGTGTGCATAAATATGCCGATGAAATCGTGATAATTCGTGAGGCAGCGGCGATTGCCGATCGCGCCTTGCAGGCCGTAAAGCCGCTGATCCGGCCAGGTATCAGCGAGAAAGCGCTGGCGGATCATATAGAAATGGCGGTCCGTCAGGCCGGTGGCAGCAAAACATCGTTTGATACCGTGGTGGTCTCCGGCCTGCGCGGCGCGTTGCCACACGGGCGTCCGACGGATAAAAAGCTCGCGGCAGGTGAATTAGTGACAATTGATTTTGGCGCGGTCTGCCAGCATTACTGTTCCGATATGACGCGGACATTCGCGCTGGGCAGCGTCAGTTCAGAACTGAAAACGTTATACGACACGGTACTTTTGGCTCAGCAGTCCGCACGCGACGCCGTCAGGCCGGGAATTCGTTGTCAGGAACTCGATGCCGTGGCGCGCGATATTATTTCTGCGGCCGGATTTGGCGAATACTTCAGCCACAATCTGGGGCATGGATTAGGGCTGGATGTCCACGAAGCCCCTGCGCTCAGCCCGCAAAATACGCAACCGCTGGAACCAGGCATGGTGATCACCATCGAACCGGGCATTTATGTTCCGGGTCTGGGCGGTGTGAGGATTGAGGATGATGTTCTGGTAACAGAAAGCGGCAGCGAAGTGCTGACGAAAAGCCCGCGGGACTGGGAGGAGATGAGTGAGTTGATTAAATATTTTTGACTCCAGATTAATTTCAGGCGGACGCCTGCCCGCCTTTTCCCCTTCACTTATTCTGCTTTCCCCACACCTGTGAACCTCCTCACAACGCGCACTCCTTTTAAAGTTTAGATTCTTCTATCACTTTGATTTTGTTGTATTTATTTGATGAATAAAACAATAAATACCCCATCTTCAAATCAATTATTCCACGGACGCTTTCCCCAAAAAGGACTTTACCCATGACCGGATTTCCCGCTGCACGTCAGCATGATATGACCGCCATTGGCGGCCCGGTTGTGCAGGGTTCGCTGGGCGTGATGATTGGCGCCCCTACGGGCGTCGCCTGTTCGGTTTGCCCCGGCGGCGTGCTGGTCGGCAACCCCGTAAACCCCTCGCTCGGCGCCAAAGTTCAGTCAGGCGAGACCGATATCGCGCTGCCCGCTTCTTTGCCTTTTGTACTTTCGCGTTCTTACAGCAGCTATAAAACGGATACGCCCGCGCCGGTCGGGATGTTCGGCCCCGGCTGGTCGGCGGCGGATATCCGCCTGCAAATCCGTGCTGACGAACTTATCCTTAACGATAATGCCGGGCGCAGCATTCATTTTCACCTGCTTCCGCTCGGTCAGATTGCCTTCAGC
>NZ_JAHTMS010000026.1:0-16807 GCF_019200965.1 Rahnella sp. PD12R
GTGCGGAGCAGGTTGCTGCATATTTGGGCGCTGTACCTGTAGAACGACGTTCGGGAACATCGGTGAATAGTCATGCACACTTGTCGAAAGCGGGGCCGTCAGACATTCGGGCTAAGTTATTTTTAGCGGCACTGACAGCAACGCGGTTTAATCCACATGTTAAGGCCCTTTATGACAGACTGCTAGCGAAGGGTAAAACCAAGATGTCTGCACTGGGAGCAGCAATGCGTAAGCTGGTACATCTGTGCTACGGCGTGTTGAAAACACAGCAGCCCTATGACGTAAATTATGCGGTTTCAGGTTGACGGCCAAGACGGTAACTTAAGAATCTCCGGCTCTTTAACTGCGCGCTGCCGCTTGTTGGCTATGTTTCAGAAAATCCAGCTATTGCCGCAAAATCCCGCCGCTGCGCGGTTCCCTCCCGTCGGGTTACAAACCGCGCGAAAAGATTCGCGGTTTTTCACCTCTCCATACGGCGCGATTTTGAAAGCGGCCAATGGCTATGTAATTCGGAAGATTAATGCAGGATGGGTTTTGAATTTAAAAAGCCTCTGGCCGCTTTCAGAAAGTTTGCTGAGTGAGTGTTTCGAGACCATGGGCTCGAAGACCGAAACGAAGGAACCGCGCAGCGGCAAGCTTTCGCGGCAATAGCGCGAGTTGCTGAAACATAGCCAGCGAGCGATAGCGCGGGTTGAAAAAGCGGGGAGGAGTCCAGAGGAGGGAAAGCACTTCCCTCCTCTGGTCGGTTTGGGCGCTACGAGCTAAGTGATCTCTGAACTTGAGAAACCGAAATCATCTCGGTCCAGCCCAAACTGCAAGTGAGAAACCGAAATCATCCCGGTCCAGCACCGCTTATTCACCGGAAGGTACTCAATCCCATGCTGGCGCCAGGCCCTCAGGACTCACTAATCGTCCATTTTTCTCAAGTGCAGCAATCTCCTGCATGTCGGCATCGGACAATACCAGTTTCTGCGCCAGCAGGTTGCTCGCCAGGTTTTCACGTTTCGTCGATGACGGGATCACCGCGTAACCCAGTTGCAGCGCCCAGGCCAGAACAATCTGCGCTGGCGTGGCGTTGTGACGTCCGGCGATCGCGATAATCGTCGCGTCTTTCAACGCTTCGCCGTAAGCCAGCGTCATGTAGGAAGTCACGGCGATGTCGTTTTCACGGGCAAAATCGACGACGGTCTGGTTTTGCAGGAACGGAGAAAGTTCGATCTGGTTGGTCGCAATCTGATCAGCGCCGACGGCGTCAATCGCTTCCTGCATCAGGGCAACGGTGAAGTTAGAAATCCCGATTTCACGGGTCAGCCCCATTTTCTTCGCTTCCACCAGCGCATTCATGGTTTCTGCCACGCTGACGGCCTGATCCGGCGATGGCCAGTGGATCAGCGTCA
This sequence comes from Rahnella sp. PD12R, assembly GCF_019200965.1. Classification (NCBI taxonomy): domain Bacteria; kingdom Pseudomonadati; phylum Pseudomonadota; class Gammaproteobacteria; order Enterobacterales; family Yersiniaceae; genus Rahnella; species Rahnella sp. PD12R. The sequence goes on from NZ_JAHTMS010000026.1 coordinate 1,398, forward strand.
GATCGACATAATCGGTTTGCAACTTACGCAGGCTTTCTTTCAGGCTGTCGATCAGCTTGTCGGCCGCCAGGTTTTCAATCCAGATTTTCGTGGTGATATACAACGCTTCACGCGCAACGCCGCTTTCCGCCAGCGCGTCGCCAACCGCCGCTTCATTATCATAAATTTGCGCCGTATCAATGGCGCGATAGCCCAGTTCCACTGCGGTTTTCACCGATGCTTTTACCACGTCATCTTTCAGACGGAACGTACCCAAACCGAATGCAGGAATGCTCATCATATTCTCTCTTTGTTTTTTAAAAGGTCAGCAATGCGGGAGAGTATGAACCGGCTTTTCATGGATAAAAACGACAGGTTTGCTACAAGACTTTTGCTTTCATAACAATAATCAGGTCTGCGAATAACAAGACCAGCGGCGGGGTTTTCGCGGAATAAGCGGCGGGATAACCGACCCGTTGCGGGCATCGAAAATATACTCTTCGCATGTCGTCACGCAGGCAGGCAATGCCATTGCCGACATAACGGTTTCTCCGGCGGCCCACCACAGTTTGCTGTCCGTTGCGGATTCGGGGGAAAATTGCCCGGCAGCGGGATCCAGCCGGATCCGTTCCATCTGCCAGACGCTTCCGGCCTGCTGTTTCAGCCAGGCTTCACGCAGGCACCATAATTGCCAGAACGCATTTAGCGGGTTTTCCTGTTCCGTCAGCCAGCAAAATTCAGTCTCGCTGAATGCCTGCCTCGCCACGTCCAGATAGCGCGCCCGTGGCCGTATCTGTTCGACGTCACCGCCCGTTTCGCCCGCGGCGCACAGCACCAGTTGCAGGCTGTTAACGCTGTGACTGAGGGAGAATTGGGGCAATGAAGGATCGGTAAAAGACGGTTTACCCCGCGCGGAAATTTGCATTTCTGGCAGCATTTCCTGCCCGCTGAAAGCAAACAACGCTTCGGCCAGCAGCGCCCTGCCCGCTCGCCATTGCTGGCGGCGGACAGGATGCAGGTTTTCACTTTCCGCCAGCAGTTCTGCGGGCAGGCGTGACAGCGGAAAGGTGTCGTCCAGCGACGCGGTGATAATGCGCGCAGAATTTGTCATTTACGGCCAGCGGCGGAAAACCAGCGACGTGTTAATGCCGCCAAACGCAAAGTTGTTCGACTGGATAAACTCGGTCTGAATATGACGCGATTCCCCCATGATGTAGTCCAGATCGCCGCAAAGCGGATCTGGCTGAGTCAGGTTAATGGTCGGCACAAAGCGGTCTTCACGCATCATTTCCAGCGACATCCAGGCCTCAAGCGCGCCGCAGGCACCCAGCGTATGACCGAAATAACTTTTCAGCGACGAAATCGGCGTCTGATTGCCAAACACGGCAGCCGTTGCATGGCTTTCAGCGATATCGCCACGGTCAGTTGCCGTGCCGTGCGCGCTGATATACCCGATTTCAGCCGCCGGGATCCCGGCATTTTTCAGCGCTTTTTCAATACAAATCTGCATGGTGGATTGCTGCGGCTGGGTGATATGCGCCGCGTCGCAGTTGGTTGCAAAACCGGTGATCTCTGCGTAAATCTTCGCGCCACGCGCCTGCGCATGTTCGAGCGATTCGAGAATTAACGCCCCGGCACCTTCGCCAATCACCAGACCGTCGCGCTGCGAATCAAACGGGCGCGGCGATAATTCCGGGTGATCGTTTTGCTGGCTGGTGGCAAACAGCGTGTCGAATACCGCCGCTTCCGACGGGCAAAGTTCTTCGGCTCCGCCTGCCACCATGACGGTCTGGTAGCCGTGTTTGATGGCTTCGTACGCATAGCCGATGGCCTGACTGCCGGACGTACAGGCGCTGGACGTCGGGATCACCCGCCCTTTCAGGCCAAAAAACAGTCCGGCGTTCACTGCTGTCGTGTGCGGCATCATCTGCACATACGTCGTGCCGGTAATGTTGTTGGTATGTTTTTCCGTCAGCATGGTGGCGAATTCGCTGACCGGCCCGGTGCTGCCGGTGGAGGAACCGAAAGCAATGCCCGTTTCGCCGTTGGTCAAAATCGGATCATCCAGCAAACCGGCCTGTTCCAGCGCCAGTTCGGTCGCGCGGGTCGAAAGCAGGGAAACGCGCCCCATTGAACGGATGCGTTTTCGGGTGTAATGCGCAGGCAGTTCGAAATCATCAACGGGCGCGCCGAGATGCGTATTCAGCCCCTGATAAATCAGCCATTCATCCATGTGGCGGACGGCATTTTTACCCTGTTGCAGACGCGCACTCACGTCATCCCAGTGGTTGCCGAACGCCGTGATGCCTTTCATACCCGTAATAACAACACGCTGCGTCATACCATGCCTCCGTTAATGGAGATCACCTGACGGGTGACATACCCCGCGATGTCGGACATCAGATAGCTCGCCAGCCCGGCCACTTCTTCCGCGCTGCCCATGCGTTTCAGCGGGATCATGCTCATCGCAGCGTCGAGCGCCGGTTTTTCCATATCGAGCATGCCGGTATCAATCAGCCCCGGCGCGATGCAGTTGACGGTAATTTTGCGTTTCGCCAGCTCCAGGGACAGCGCTTTGCATGCGCCAATAATTCCCGCTTTGGCCGCGCTGTAATTCACCTGCCCGCGGTTGCCCGTCAGGCCGGAAACTGAAGACAACGCGATAATGCGTCCGCCTGCGCGCAGGCCAATCATCGGCATGATGCAGGGCTGCAATACGTTGTAGAAGCTGTCGAGATTGGTGTGGATCACGCCGTCCCAGTCTTCATCCGTCAGCGCCGGAAACGCGGCGTCGCGGGTAATTCCTGCATTATTGACGACGCCGTAGTAAGCGCCATGCGCTTCAATATCGGCCTCAATCACTTCGCGGCACTGCGGACGGTTGCTGATATCGAACAGGATCAGGCGGCCGCTGCCGCCAGATGCCTGCACCTGTTGCAGCGTGTGTTCTGCCCCGTTTTTATCGCTGTGGTAATGAACCACAATCTCAAAACCGTCCGCTGCCAGCTGGCAGGCAATCGCCTGACCGATACCTTTGCTGGCTCCGGTCACTAATACCGAACGCGTCATTCCTTTTTCCCCTGTGTGAGCGTAATAAGTTCGTCCTTTGCTGGCTGATACGTGTTCAGCCTTCCCTGAGCAACCTGAAGGTTGTCTTTTTCCTGTTTAATACTGATAACACCTTCAAAGCTCGCGAGTTTTTCATCGCGTAATACCATTGAAACGCTGATAAGCAATTCACTGCCTGCCACAAATTCAGACACGCTGCATTTTATCGCGCGGCCGCCCAGCAACATGCCGACCTGCGGTGACTGGCCGGATTGCGCACCGTGCCAGCCGCTCCAGACGCCGATGGTCTGTGCGATAAGTTCAAGGGCGTACCAGGCGGGCAATGCACCGCGTGCATTCAGAAAAGGTGCCAGCACGCCGTCAGGTGAGACGACAACGTTACAGATGGCGGTTTCTTCCGTCACGCTGACGACGTTTTCCAGCAACACCATCGGCGTGTCATGCGGTAAATAACCGGCGGCGGTCAGCGTGCTCATGACGGCCTCCCGATCACAATGCAGGCGTTGTTGCCACCAAAGGCAAATGAGTTGGACAAGATGACCGGACGTTCCAGCCCTTGTGGCGCATCGACCAGCCGGATATCGGGCAGGCTGGTATCACGCGGCGTAATACTGAAATCCTGAGGCGGCAGATTGAGATTTTGCGTCAGGATAAGCCAGCTCAGTGCCGCCTCTGTCGCACCGGCCGCGCCCAGCGTGTGGCCGGTAAGATGTTTGGTCGAGCTGCACGGGATCTGGCTGCCGAAGATGCGGTGGATCACCGCCGATTCCACCTGATCGTTAAGCGGCGTCGCCGTGCCGTGCGCATTGATGTAGCCGACATTTTCAGGCTCAAGCCCGGCCTGTTGCAGCGCCATACGGATTGCCCGCTCCGCGCCCGCACCTTCCGGATGCGGCGCGGACATGTGCCAGGCATCAGAAGACTCACCGGTGCCCAGCAGCGCGACATCCGCCGGTTCACGCGTCAGCAAAATCAATGCCGCCGCTTCACCAATATTAATGCCATCGCGATCCTGTCCGAAGGGCGTACAGCGGCCACGGGAGAACGACTCCAGGCTGTTGAAACCGTTGACCGGCATCCGGCACAAGCTGTCTGCCCCGCCGACAATTGCCGCATCAGCCAGACCGGACTGAATCAGCCGCATCCCGCTGATAATGGCTTTCGCGCTGGATGAACACGCCGTCGATAAAGTGTATGCCGGCCCTGTCAGCGCCAGCAGTTCCGCCATAAATTGCGAAGGATCGCCGAGTTCCTGTTGCTGATAGTCATAGCCTTGCGGGAAAGCCCCCTGCTGATGCAGATGGCGCACTGCGTCTTCCCCTTCCGCAATGCCGGAGGTGCTGGTGCCCATGATTACCGCAACGCGTTCGTGACCATAACGGGTAATAACCTCGCTGACCGGCGTTTCAATTTGCGCCAGCGCCGCCAGCAACAGCTGGTTATTGCGGCTGCGGTGCGCGGAAAGTGATTCCGGGACCGACGGTAAATCGCCCGTGACAGCGCCCAGCCAGACCGGGCGGTTTTCCGTCAGCCAGCTTTCCTGCACAGACATGCCCGGCGAAACACCCGCCGTCAGGCTGGCCGCAATCTGCATGTTGTTGTTTCCCAGCGCGTTAACCATGCCCACGGCCGAAAAGTAAATCATGTTATTCACCGACATTCTGGATAGTGATCTGGTAATGGAACGCCAGTTGGGTAATGGAAACAGGTCGCCGCGTTTTGCCTTCCGGCAGATAGTCAATCCGGGTGATTGCGTTGCCTTTGTTATCCGATAACGTGCGGAGCAAAGGCTGGTCTTTCAGCGTCCAGCCCGGCGGCAACAGCGGCTGCCAGCTTTCCACCGGCCAGTAGCTGAACATAATATCGGCCAGAACCTGATTTGCTGGAGGCAAACCCTCAATCTTTATTGCCTGTTCAGTATGGATGCCGGTTTGATCGTAGACCACTTTAAAGAGACGGATCCCCAGCGGCGAGAGCCCGGCCAGCTGTAGAGAGTTGCCGTCGGCGTTAAGCAGCACCAGCAAAGACTGCTGTTTTCCGTTGACCGTTGCCGTCAGCAATTGCTGCTGACTGACCGGTACTGCCAGCACCGGCGCGGGTAATTTCACCTGCACGCCCGGTTTCAGCCACGCCTGAGGCAGCGTTTGGGCAGGAGGGCGCGACGCGCAGCCGCCAGACATCAAAATCAGCAGTGCCACAACCGGCAGCGTGAAGCGGATCATTTCTTACGTCCTCTTTTTTTAGCGGGCAACGTCAGCGGCGAGAGCAAAAACGCCGTCAATATGCCGGAACTCAGCACAATGCCAAAGCTGCTGATCGCCTGCGTGGAGCTGAATACCAGCATGCCAAACGTCAGTAACGTGGTCGCAACAGCCATAAAAATGGCAAACATCGACGTGGTCGGCGTCCCGCGCGGATTGGTGAAAAACAGGGTGTAGTTGATGCCAATCCCCAGAACCAGAATCAGCGCCAGCAACGAAAACAAGTTGAGATGATGACCGCTGTAACCGAGCGCGGCGATGCCCATTCCCAGCGAAAGCAGCGTCGGCACCAGACAAATCAGCCCGTGCGGCAGACGGAAACGCCAGAGGTAAATCGCGGCAATGACCGCCACCGCCAGTCCGAGCAGATAAGTGAGGTAAACGCGGTACTGAGAAAACAGCTCACTGAATTCAGACTTGCGGTCAATCCAGCCGGTTCCCGGGGAAGACGCCGCCAGCGCCGCCACGGCAGCGGTATCGTGAACGCCACTGACCGGGATTAACGTCGCGCTGCGTCCGTCCGGCAAAGACAACCACAGTAAGCGCCAGCCCTGACTGACCACGCTGTTTAGCCAGAACGGGACATCAACCGTTTGCGGGCTGAGATCCGGCGTGGCGACTGAAACCCCTGACTGCTGCAACTGCGCAATAATCTGCGGCGCACGCTGGCGGAGTAACGAGAGATCTTTTTGTTGCTGTAATTGCGACGGCAGGCTGAGCGCCCGGTAACCGACAATCACGCCATCCGTTTTCGCCTGCTCCAGTTTTGGACGCAAAGCCTCAAGACGCTGAAGCGTCTGCTCCGCCGTATCGCCGTAAACGATCAGCCATTTCTGATCATTGGTTTGTCCGGTCAGCGCGGCAATCTGTTGTTCCTGCTGCTGTAAATCTGCCGGCAGCGTTTGTAAATCGGCAATATCGTCATTGATTTTAAGCTGATAAATTCCGCCCGCCGCCAGCATGAAAATCAAAACCGGCAGCCCGATACGAACCGGTTTACGGCTGCGCCATGCCAGCAACCATTTCAAGATCAGCGTCAGTCCGGGCGTCGGCCCGACCGGCAAATGCGCAGATAAATAGGGATACCAGCACATGACGGTGATACAGGCGGCGCTCAGCCCGGCGGCGGCAAAAACCGCCAGCTGTTGCAGGCCGGGGAACGGCGCTATCAGCAGCATCAGGTAGGCCGCGACCGTTGTCAGCAGCGCCGCAGACAACGCCGGGAACAGCTTTTTCAGGCTTTCGAGCGGCGTGCTGGTTTCACCATGAACGCGGCGTTCAGTGAGGAAGTAGAGGGTGTAGTCGGCTGAAATCCCGACAATGCTGGCGCTCAGCACCAGCGTCATCACGTGTATTTCACCGAAGACCCACAGGGTAAATACCGTGCCCGACAGCGCACCAATACCGATTGAAAGCAGGCTGAGCAACAACGGCAGCACGGAGCGGAACATCAGTAAAATCAGCAGAAAGACACCGATAACCGAGGCCGCGCCAATGGTAGATAAATCATGTTCAGCCTGCTGGCTGGCATAATTGCTGTAAAAAATCGTGCCGCGCTCAAGCACTTTCGCGCCCGGCCAGCGCGCTTCAAAAGCGTGTCTGGCCGTATTCAGCTCAGCGACAGTGTGCTTCGCGCTGGTGATGTCATAGGACGACGCATTCAGCTCGCCGTGAAGTAAATACCAGCTGCGCCCTTGAGGATCGCGCGTCATCAGCCAGCCCTGATCGAGGCTCATGCCGCCGCTGCTTTGCTGCTGCGCCATTTGTGAGGCACGCACCAGCAACAAAGGATCGTTAGCCAGCTCTTTTCCGCTGACACCGGCAAAGGCGGAATAAACCTGCCCCATGATCCACTGGCTTTGCTGTTCAGCACCGGCGTTCAGGCGCTGACGGGTGGCGTCATCAAGCAAAGCATTACGATGCCGGAAAAAGAACGCGCCCCATTCCTGCTGACGCGCCTCATCCATCGGCCCTTCCACCTGACTCAGTGCAGGAAGCGATCGCAGCTGTTTCAGCCAGTCTTCAAGGGGCTTTGTTCCCGCGCCTTCCGGCGGGCTGACCAGCCACATTAGCTGGCGATCAAGCCGCTGCGTAAAGCCGTCAGAAATCGCCGGAGGAAGACCGGCCGTCTGTTGCTGCGGCAAAAGCGCCAGCACGCTGCTGTTAATCTGGCTGCGCGGTAGTAACCAGACCAGCGCGGCGACGAGCAACACAATAATCAGCAGCCAGATTTGCGCCAGCCGGCGGTGAAGATCAGGATGCAAAATGGCGTTTCTCGGCGTCAGTCAGTTCAGCAGGCGTCGTTTTCTGGTTAAAGAAACGGATATGTGTCGCGTCACCCTGCATGTCGTCGATATCAATCTTGTTCAGGAAGGTTTCCCCGTTGAGTGTAATGCGGCGGAAAAGGCGGTTCAGCGGCGAGACTTTTGGCACCAGCACCAGCGTCCAGGCGCCCTGCCCTTTATCCGCAAAATCCAGCGTGAAGTTTTCTTCCAGCACGCGGCGGTCTGCATGAAACAGCGCGCTCAGCAGGGAGTTGAACTGGAACATCTGCGGATTATTGCTGGCCGTAACCACCTGTGGCGACTGGCCCGCCATGATTTGCACCATGCGGGTTTCCGTCAGAAGTAACGTCAGAGGGAACGGTTTTTCCTGCTGCCACCAAAGCCCCTGTTTTTGTGCAATCAGTAAATTTCCGCCGGAGTTCAGCGGCTGAGCCATCCCGCTGATGGTTCTCTGCTGGGCAAATTCAGCGCGCAGCACCGGCACCTGGCTGAAACGCTGCTGCAAGTCATCGAGCGTCACGGCCTGGGCAGCAACGCTGAACGCGGCGAGTAAAACAAGCAGAAGTGATTTCACAGGCTGACTCCGGTTTTATCGAAAAGAACCTGTGGCGAGACAAAACACATCTCTTTGGTTTCAGCATCCACGGCGACCTGTAACGTGTAGCCCGTCGTTGTGCGTTTTCCGGTTTCAATATCATAGATTTGATAGCTGATACGCAGGCGATTTTCGATTTCTTCAAGCTGCGCGTGAACGGCAATGCGCTGTTCGAACAGGACGGGCGCAATGTATTTCACGCGCGTATCCACGATTGGCCACACATAACCGGAGGCTTCCATCTGACGATAGCCATAATCGAACTGTTTCAGTAATTGTTCGCGTGCAACTTCGAGATAACGAAAATAATTGCCGTGCCAGACAACGCCCATGGCATCGGCATCATGAAAAGGCACGGTGATTTCCACCACGGTGGAAAAGCGCGGGTCGTTAAAGCGCGGATCAAGTTTGGAAGTCATATCAGTCAGGTTTCCTGTCAGAGGCGTCATCTGCGGGATGCTGCCAGAAATCATAAAAATTGAACCAGTCGTGAGGCGCCAGCAGGCTGTAATGTTCAAGGCGCGCGGCGTAGCGGTCGACGGTTTCCTGTAATGCAGGCAGACGATTTGCGCGGGGCAGAATCAGCGGATCGGCAAAAGATTCGCAGTAAATATGCAGACGCCGTTCCTGTCTGATGCCAAACATCAGCATCACCGGCGCTTTCAGGGCGGCGGCAAGAATAAAAGGTCCTTGCGGGAAAGCCGCGGGTTTACCGAGAAAATCACTCCAGATGACGCGGGAATGCTCACCGCGCTGATGACGGCTGGCGGATGTTCTGTCGCCCACAATTGCCACCCATTCGCCTGCATCGAGTTTTTCCTGCAATAACATGGCGGTGTCCGGCCCCATCTGGCTCACCTGAATCAGATTCACCAGCGTCTGCGGGTTAATTTCTTTCATCACCTGATTAAACCGTTCGGCGTGTTCGGTGAAAACCAGCGCATTCACGGTGATCCGATGATTCAGCGCACCAATAGCACGGCAAGATTCGATGTCGCCAAGATGCGAGGCGAGGATCAGCGTGCCGCGCCCGGAGGCAATATGCGCTTCACAGACGTCGGGATTCACCAGCACCGCGTCATTCAGGGTGTTATCGCCCTGCCAGCTCGCCAGTTTGCTCAGCATCGATTCACCAAACCGCATGAAATGCCGGAATGTACTTAACGGGTACGGCAACGCGATAGCGCGCTGCGCTGCGACTTCGCGGACGCGTTCAAGCCAGGCGTCCGACGCCTTGCGCTGTTTTCCGCCTGTCAGCCAGAAGTAACCAATCACCGGATAAAGCAGTAACTGGAAAGCGCGGTAGCCCAGCACGCGATAAATCTTCAGCATCAGACGAATGCCCCACAGCCCTTTACGTTCGCGCGTTACCGACCAGTGCGGATCGCTTTGCTGCGTTTGTCTCTGGCGCAGCAAAAAAGGAATGCGCGGCAACATGCCGAAGAACAGGCGGGTGTGCATCCACGAGATTTTAATGTTGTCTTTCACCGCATCAAAATGCGAAACGCCGTCTTGCGGATAGGTGACGCGCGTCGGCAGGAAGCGGCTGCGCGTCCCCTGCCAGTAAAGCCGCACCATGATTTCGGTATCGAAATCCATGCGTAAACCCAGTGGCTGTTTGTCCATCAATCTCAGGCAAGGCCGCAAAGGATAAACGCGAAATCCGCACATACTGTCTTTAAGTGAAAATGACAGGGTTTCGACCCAGACCCAAAAATGCGTGACATAACGGCCATAAAGGCGCGATTTCGGCACGCTTTCGTCATAAACAGGCTGACCGGAGATCAGGCAATCCGGGTATTTTTGCGCTTCCTCCAGCATGAGAGGAACGTCGGAAAGCTGGTGCTGGCCGTCTGCGTCAACCTGCATGGCGTGGGTAAACCCTTTTTCAGCCGCCAGCCGTAAAGCGGCCATGACAGCGGCACCTTTGCCCTGATTCGGCGACAGGCGCGTCAGGCTCATCCATGGCGTTATCTGCGCCAGACGCTGTAATTCATCCGCAGTTTGCGCCTCGCTGCCATCATCAACCACAATGCACGGCAATCCGAAAGAGCTGAGTTTATCCAGCACACCGGCCATCATCGGCCCGTGGTTGTAACACGGGATAATCAGACAGGGTGAAAACAGCACTGAGGATGTTACGGGCATAATGTGATTTTTCCACTGCTGGCAATGGTTTCGCCCAGGACGTAGCGGAAAATCAGCCGGTGTTTTTCTTTCAGCCAGTCAATGTGCAGGCTGACAGTTTCATCCGGCAAAAGTGGCCGCTGAAACTTCACCACTTCCATCCCCGAAAAAGCTTTATCCAGCCGCAAAATCTCGCCCGCATACTCCATCACCCAGTTCACCTGCGTGACACCCGGGAGCAGCGGATACGTGGGAAAGTGCCCGCGAAACCAGAACAAATCCGCTGAGAGCCGCAATTCGAGCATCAGGCTGGTGTCGCTGCTTTTATGCAGGCTCAGGACTTCAGGCTTCATCATAGAAACATTTCCTGTAATTCAGCGGCTGCGCGTTTGCCTTGTTGATTGAGTGGGATCGCCGGAACAATACGCCAGTATCGCGGCAGCGACACCGGTGATACCCATTCCCGCAAAGCATGGCGGATCTGCCCAAACAGGACATTGCGGTTTTCGGCCTGCAACAGCGCATCGCCCGCCGGGGTCAGTACAATCGCTGCCGCAACCGAAACCCTGCCCTGTTTTTCGAGAGTCAGAACACAGGCGTCAGCCAGAAGATCGAGTGCACACAAGCGTTGCTCAATTTCATCCAGCGAGATCCGCTGTTCAGCAATTTTAACGATCCGATCTTTACGGCCCAGAAGATCAAAATGACGTGAACCGTCAGGTAAAAGTTTTATCTCATCGTTGAGATCAATGCCTTCCGGCTGCGGAATAATCGGAGAAATCACTGCAATGCTGCCATCGGGCTGAGGCCGCAAATCTACGTTGTCGAACAGCGTCCAGGCTTCGCCAGGCCAGGTTTGCTGGCGAAATGCGATAACACCACTTTCGGTGGTGCCATAAATCTCTGTTGGCTGGCAACCGCAGGTTTCTTTCACTGATTGCGCCGCATCGCTTTCCAGAGGGCCACCAGCGGAAAAAACTGCACGCAGCGTGACCGGTGTTAAAGTGGCGTCCAGACGTTTGAGGAACGCCGGGCTGCTGACGAACGCCAGCGGAGATTTTACTGCGAGCGAATGGAGTTGCTCGTGATACTGGACGCTGCTGGCCGCAAACGGCAGGCCAAGTGACAGCGGCAACATGAACGCAAAACTCAGGCCGTACATGTGATGAGGCGCGACCGTGGCGGCGAACCGGGAACCGGCCAGTTCGGCGCCCCACCGGGCACCTAGCCACTGGCTTTCACGCTCAAGACAAGAGACCGGTTTGATAATCTTTTGCGGTTTTCCCGTTGATCCGGACGTGAAGAGGACGAGCGACACATTTTCCGGAAATGCAGGTAAAACAGAAAGCGGCTCAATGGCGACAAACGGAAAGCGGAGAACAGGACAATTGAGCTGCAATGGCAGATCGGTAATCAGCGCATCGAATGCATCGCATTGCTCAGAGAGCAGTGCCTGACGAAAATGACCAGGCAGAACAGGCGTTTTTCCGCTGTAAAGAACGGCCAGTAAGGCCACAGCGAACGAATAGTTATCTTCCAGACACAGCGCCCAGCGCGAACAGGGAGTCGCACTGACCCTGGCAAACAGCGTCGCGACATCGCGACGGAAGTCACGCTGCCTGTGCTCACGGGTTTCACTCCAGGCAACCAGATGATCATCTGCTCTTTCCGTGCCCAGCCATTGGCACATTGGCAGCGTCATGGCTTGCGCAGACGCTTTCTGATTATCCATTCAATACCCATTAATAAACCAATCAGCAGATAACTGATCCCGCCGTTGTAAAGCGCCCACAAAGACACATCGCCTTTCAGGCAGGTATATAAAGCAAAAGATCCATTACAAACAAAAAACAGGCACCAGACTTGTGTTACGCGTCGCGTATAGACAACCCCTTCGGGCGGTAAGTCGGGCTCGCTCAGCCGGGCAAGGCGCTCAACCAGTGATTGCCGGGCGAACAATGAACTAAAAAACAGGCCAAGAAGCAGGACATTCACCGCTACCGGGTAATACAACAACATTGATGTTTCGCGCAGTACAACGCTGGTGATGACCAGCACAATGCCAGAGACGGCCATCGCTTTGCCGAAAAAAGTGAGCTGATTTAATTTTCCGCGAAAGGTGAGCAACCGCAGAATAAACGCAATAATCAGAAGGGGGGCAAGAATACTCATTCCCCAATTTTTTAAGCCACACCAGACTGTTACCGGATAAGCAATAATCGCCACGGGCATTGCCCAGCGAGCGAACGCTGCGACAAGCTGAAGGGAAAAGCGCCGGGTTTCAGACACAGCAATTATTGCGCTGGCGTGTTGAGTAATTCATCGATGGCATCAACAACATCCTGAACGGTTCGTACTGATTTGAACATTTCAGGTTTAATTTTTCTGCCCGTCGATTTCTGCAGATGAACAACCAAATCCACAGCATCAATACTGTCTAATTCCAAATCTTCGTAAAGTTTGGCATCGGGGCTGATATCACTTTCATCAATTTCAAATAGCTTGATTAATAACGCGCTAATCTGCTGATAAATTTCTTGCTTCTGCATAGGAATCTCTTTAACCACGCTGAACTGATATAAACTGGCTAAGACTTTCAACGGAATAAAAATGCTCACGCATTTCCTGACTTTCAGCCGAAAGGATCACGCCGTATTGCTTTTTCAATGCCAGGCCTAATTCGAGGGCATCAATAGAATCCAGCCCTAATCCATCGCCAAAAAGAGGCGCTTGCGTATCTATCTCATCTGGCGTCATTCCCTCCAGATTGAGCGTCGCGATGATAAGTTCTTTAATGTCGTTACTTAATGAATCCATGACTTATTTCTCGTTATTTTGAGTATTGCCGTGCATCAGTTCAGAGCGCAAATGCTGTGTCAGACGCCTTGCTGCCAGCGCAGGCGAAAGATCCTGTTCATCAAAAAAATCCTCAGCCTTTACCTTATCGGCAACAGTGATGACAAACTGAGGTTTTACTCGCGGAATTTCGTACCACTTTCCCTGTTTGGTCAGCATGGGTGGCTGGCAGGAAATATGAACAATCCGCACATCACAACCGGCTCTCAGCGCGATATTGGCTGCACCACGCTGTAGCGTTATCGGTTTCTCAGGCAAAGAACGCGTCCCTTCAGGGAAGATCAGCAACGTTCCACCCGCCTTGAGGCGCGCCTCACAAGCCTGAAGCAACTCATCAGACCCTGAGTTCACCAGATATCCGGCTGCTTTGATGACGCCAGCTAAAAATGGGTTCTTCAGCAACGCCTGTTTGACAATGCAATCACAGCGCGGCATCCGCGAAGCCAGAATGACATAATCAAGAAGGCTGGGATGGTTCGCAACAATCAGGCATCCGGTGTCCTCCTGAAACTTTTCGTCGCCGACAAAGCGGTAATCCATCACACCAAAAAGCCGTAATCCTCCGAGGAAAAGTCGAAAGCTATTACGAATGCTGTTCAGTGTCATCCGATGTAATCTTTCCGGCTGGCGTATGATTAACCGCAACAGAGTAAACCAGAACAAAGAAAGCAGCAGTCCGCCAATTCCGAAAAATGCGAAAAAAATGCCTGTAACAGACCATCGCCATATCCGGTTCGGCAAAGAGGAAACGTCTTCCTTTAAGGCAGATTCGCTCCTCACAATGCACGCGCCCATTGCCAGTGATGGAGACTATCAGCACTGACAATAAATGAAGGCGATGAGGACAGATAACCTCGCAGGAATTGCAAACCCTGCGGAAGAGCAAGAGAATCGGTTTCATCGTTTTTTGCAATTCGCTGGCACTGCAAAGTATCGCCAGCCGCCAATATTATTGCCATCGCGTAAGGCAGAAACTCGGAATTTACCGATTCAGCATACAGGGAAGGAATTTCGCCATCAAAATCGACCAGCATGATGCGTGAAGCACCGCCTGCCAGCATAGATTGCGCTTCCAGCAGACCTTGCTGAAAGCTGTCCATACCGGCAGCCAGTGAGGTTACCGGCAGTGGATTCTTACTGATAATAGTTAACCAGCCAGCGGCTGTATTATGGACGGACATCGAAAATTCGGTGGGAGAAATAGCGTCGTCTTCTGCAAGCGCATGTAAAATGCGCCCCGTTCTCTCAAGTTCACCGTGGCGGCTGGTAAAAATTGCGGCATCAACCTGGTGTTTCGAAAGCAAGGACAGACCGACATCGACGGCAAAACGACTTCCGATACTCATACGACGCGCAGCCATCATTGGGATCTGCTCGCTCTTTGGAATCTCGCCTGAAAGTGCATCCACATCGGAACATTGCGCCCATTGGATCCAATCGGCACAATTATTGATACCAGGAGCAACAGCCTGCCAGTCAAGTATATCCAGTGAGAATTTCATAATGATTAATCTTCGCGAATCTTCCGAATTAAGACTTTATGATATTTTATTAAAAGTTGCATCAGCAATCTGACAGGCTATTGCGCTGAACGGTGCATTTTAGTTATTTTTACAACGCGTTAGATATTACTGGCCAGAATACATATCTGATAAATCTTAATTTTACAGTCAGAAATAGCAGCTGAGGTTTTATTAAATTAAAGTCAGCGAAATTATAATGGGTTAAATTGGGAAAATTTACTATTCTCATAAAAATAAGAACAGTGATTATATAGATTAATCTTCAACAGAAAGTTAATCGATTGATTTTAAATATCACACAGAGGTTTCAACCCGATGCAAAAGCTTTAAATCAGAAATTCAGTACGTTTAACACCCGATTTTTTTTCAGATTTTAAAATGCAAAAAACCCTGAATCTTTCGATTCAGGGTCTATGCAATTAGTGGCGGAACGGACGGGGCTCGAACCCGCGACCCCCTGCGTGACAGGCAGGTATTCTAACCAACTGAACTACCGCTCCACCGGTTCTTTCACTTACATCAGAAATCGTCTGATACAAGTTTGTTCCTGTTATTTTCCTTGTCAGGGGAAAAGGAACTAATTTGATGCCTGGCAGTTCCCTACTCTCGCATGGGGAGACCCCACACTACCATCGGCGCTACGGCGTTTCACTTCTGAGTTCGGCATGGGGTCAGGTGSTGTCTCTTATACACATCTCCGAGCCCACGAGACCTC
>NZ_JAHTMS010000026.1:16873-16973 GCF_019200965.1 Rahnella sp. PD12R
CCACCGAGATCTACACGTAAGGAGTCGTCGGCAGCGTCAGATGTGTATAAGAGACAGGCGCTACGGCGTTTCACTTCTGAGTTCGGCATGGGGTCAGGTG
>NZ_JAHTMS010000027.1:0-16350 GCF_019200965.1 Rahnella sp. PD12R
GCTTTGCGCTTCYCTCCGTAGAACACCTTTCTTCGGTACTTCGGCGCAAAAACTATGTGATATTTACAGTTCCATCGCGTGTGCGCTAAGCTCTTTTCGTCCCTCATTGGGACCCCCTTTTGATTTCTTGTTGAACCTTTGCAGTTGCCAGACCGCAAACTGTTTTAACAAATCAAAAGGGGTTTTTATAACTGGCTCAAAGCTGAAAGCTTTACTGAACCCCCAGCCTAGCTGGGGGTTTTCTGTGCACAAAAAAAAGGCCGCTTTCGCGGCCTTTTTGATGATTTTACTTATTCTTTCGGAGTGGCATTCTCAACACGACTTTTCAATTTCTGTCCCGGACGGAAAGTCACCACACGACGCGCCGTGATCGGAATATCTTCGCCGGTTTTCGGGTTACGTCCCGGACGTTGGTTTTTGTCACGCAGATCAAAGTTGCCAAAGCCAGACAGTTTTACTTGCTCGCCATTTTCCAAAGCACGACGGACTTCTTCGAAAAATATTTCAACAAGGTCTTTGGCATCCCGTTTGCTCAGCCCGAGCTTCTCAAACAGGTGTTCTGACATTTCAGCTTTAGTAAGCGCCATAGGTTCAATCCCTCAAGGATGCTTGGAATCGCTGTTTTAGAGCCTCTACGCATTTTGCAACGGTAGCGGCGATCTCCTCTTCTTCCAGTGTACGGGCGGTATCCTGCAACACCAGACTGATAGCCAGGCTCTTATAACCCTCAGCTACGCCCTTGCCACGGTACACATCAAACAAGTTTACGCCAACTACCTGATTTGCGCCAACTTTCTTGCACTCTGCCAAAATATCGTCTGCGGGCACGTTTTCAGCCACAACAACAGCGATGTCACGACGGTTCGCCGGGAAGCGGGAAATCTCTTTCGCATCAGGCAGTACGCGGTCTGCGACCTTATTCCATAACAGTTCGAAGACAACAGTACGGCCATTGAGATCGAGTTTACGTTCCAGTTCCGGGTGTACTACACCAATGAAACCAATACGTTCGCCGCGTAAATAAATCGCTGCGCTCTGCCCAGGGTGCAGTGCAGGATTTGCTTCAACCTTGAACTGTACATCGTTCATTTTGCCGGTAAGCTCAAGAATAGCCTCAAGATCACCTTTCAAATCGTAGTAGTCAACTGCCTGACGCGCCAGATCCCAATGCTCTTCATTTTTCGTTCCGGAGATCACACCAGATAGCATGACGTCCTGACGGATACCCAAATCGGCTTGAGTATCAGGCACAAAGCGCAGGCCGCTTTCAAATATGCGCACGCGACTTTGCTGACGATTTTGGTTATTGACTACCGCAGTCAGCAGACCAGACCACAGAGAAAGACGCATTGCCGACATTTCGACAGAAATCGGACTTGGCAAAATCAGCGCGTCTTCGCCCGGATGCAGTAATGCCTGCACTTTAGGATCAACGAAACTGTAGGTAATCGCTTCCTGGAAACCACGGTCAACCAGAAGATTTTTCACACGTTTCAGCGACAGATTAGCTTCACGGTGTTTGGTCATCACCAGGCTGGCTTTCACCGGGACATCAGGGATGTTGTTGTAACCGTAGACACGGGCAACTTCTTCCACCAGATCTTCTTCAATTTGCATGTCAAAGCGCCAGCTCGGTGCGACAGCCACCCAGTGATCGCCTTTATGCTGAACCTGGCAGCCCAGACGGGTCAGAATGTCCGTTACCTGCACATCTTCAACGTGATGGCCAATCAGGCGATCCAGTTTTTCGCGACGCAGGGTAATGGTTGCGGCTTTCGGCAAATCGGCTTCTGACGTTACGTCAATAACCGGACCCGCTTCGCCACCACAAATGCTCAGCAGTAACGCGGTTGCGCGTTCGATGGCTTTGAACTGCAGTTGCGGATCAACGCCACGTTCATAACGGTGCGACGCGTCAGTGTGCAGACCCTGACGGCGCGCGCGGCCGGTGATAGACAGCGGAGCAAAGAATGCAGATTCCAGCAGCACGTCCTGAGTTTCGTCGTTCACACCAGAATGTTCGCCACCAAAAATACCGGCCATCGCCAGTGCTTTGCCGTGATCGGCGATCACCAGCGTGTCTTCGTTCAGTTTAGCTTCAGTGCCATCAAGCAGAGTCAGCGCTTCATCTTTTTTCGCCATACGCACAACGATACCGCCGTCGATACGGTTCAGGTCGAAGGCGTGCATTGGCTGACCAAGTTCAAGCAGCACATAGTTGGTGATATCAACGACGGCATCGATTGAACGCGTACCGCAGCGGCGCAGTTTTTCACGCATCCACAATGGCGTAGGCGCCTTAACGTTGATGCCTTTGACCACGCGGCCCAGATAACGCGGACAAGCCTGAGGAGCCTGAACATCGATAGAAATAGCCGTATCAATAGTGGCTTTAACCGGATTCATTTCCGGCTCAACCAGCGGGAGCTGGTTAATCACCGCAACGTCACGCGCCACGCCCAGAATACCCAGGCAATCTGCACGGTTCGGCGTCACGCTGATTTCAATAGTCGTGTCGTCCAGTTTCAGGAATTCACGAATATCGGTGCCCACGGGCGCATCCAGCGGTAACTCGATGATGCCATCGTGATCATCCGAAATCGCCAGCTCAGAGAAAGAGCACAGCATGCCTTCAGACGGTTCGCCACGCAGTTTGGCTGCCTTGATTTTGAAATCACCCGGCAATACTGCGCCCACTGTGGCGACGGCAACCTTAAGGCCCTGACGGCAGTTTGGTGCGCCACAAACGATGTCCAGCAGACGATCGCCGCCTACGTTTACTTTCGTTACACGCAGTTTGTCTGCATTCGGATGCTGGCCACATTCGACCACTTCGCCCACTACAACGCCGTTAAAAGCGCCCGCGACAGGTTCAACGCCATCGACTTCCAGGCCGGCCATGGTGATTTGGTCTGATAATGCTTCGCTGCTGATGGCTGGGTTTACCCACTCACGCAACCAGAGTTCACTGAATTTCATGTGATATTCCCGCCTTACTTAAACTGTTTGAGGAAACGCAGATCGTTTTCGAAGAATGCACGTAGATCGGTCACGCCATAACGCAACATGGTCAGACGCTCCATCCCCATCCCGAAGGCAAAACCGGAATACACTTCCGGATCAATACCGACGTTACGCAATACGTTCGGGTGCACCATGCCGCAACCCAGCACTTCCAGCCATTTACCGTTTTTGCCCATAACGTCAACTTCCGCAGAAGGCTCGGTGAAGGGGAAATAAGAAGGACGGAAACGGATCTGCAAATCAGCTTCAAAGAAGTTGTTCAGGAAATCGTGCAGCGTGCCTTTCAGGTTGGAGAAGCTGATGTCTTTATCAACAATCAGGCCTTCCATCTGGTGGAACATCGGCGTGTGTGTCTGGTCGTAATCGTTACGGTAAACGCGGCCCGGTGCAATAATACGGATTGGCGGTTGCTGATCTTTCATCGTGCGGATCTGAACGCCGGACGTCTGAGTACGCAGCAGGCGCTTAGCGTCAAACCAGAAAGTATCGTGGTCAGCACGGGCCGGGTGGTGGCCCGGAATATTCAGGGCATCGAAGTTATGATAGTCATCTTCGATTTCAGGACCGGTTTCCACGGTAAATCCGAGTTCACCGAAGAAAGTTTCAATGCGATCGATAGTACGGGTCACCGGATGCAAACCGCCGTTTTCGATACGACGGCCTGGCAGGGAAACATCAATCGTTTCTTCTGCAAGACGCGCATTCAGCACAGCGGATTCCAGCGTATTTTTCCGCGCATTCAGGGCTTCCTGAACCTGCGTTTTCGCTTCGTTGATCACTGCGCCTGCTGCCGGACGTTCTTCCGCTGGCAATTCACGGAGGGTCGTCATCTGGAGCGTCAGGTGGCCTTTCTTACCCAGATATTCGACACGCACGTTATCCAGCGCGGCGATATCCTGAGCACTCTCTACGGCTGCCTTGGCATTGGCAACCAGCTCTGCGAGATGTGGCATTGCTTTCCTCTTCTTCTGGCCAATATGGCCCGATGTAAAATAACCGTGATTAATCAGGGGCGCGATTTTGACCCTGAACCTTAGTGTATAAAGCACAGATACAAAAAAGCCTCCACGAGGGAGGCTTAGGCGCTACTTTTCGTTTCTTCTCTTACGCGCGAAAGCCTTCCTGAGTCAGGCGCTAAAGTAAAAAAAGAAACGGAAAATAGCAGCATTCATGCTTGCGTTACCTTAATGATTGTCTTTCTTGTGCCAGGACGTAAACGGGACTGTCAGTATTAAACAACGAATCAGCCTGTTTTTAAACACAAAATATAAAAGAGGGAGCAAGCTCCCTCTTTCACCTGACTTACGCCAGTGCTGCTTTCGCTTTTTCGACCAGAGCGGCAAATACCACTTTGTCGAATACTGCGATGTCAGCCAAGATCTTACGGTCAATTTCAATAGAAGCTTTTTTCAAGCCGTTAATGAATTTGCTGTAAGACATGTCGTTCTGACGAGCTGCTGCGTTGATACGCGCGATCCACAGCTGACGGAACTGACGTTTCTTTTGACGACGGTCACGGTAAGCGTATTGACCAGCTTTGATAACAGCCTGGAATGCAACACGATATACGCGAGAACGGGCACCGTAGTAACCTTTCGCCTGTTTTAAGATTTTCTTGTGACGTGCACGTGCAATCACACCACGTTTTACGCGAGCCATATGCTCTCCTGAGTTTTATATTCTAGATTAAAAAAAGTGTATTTATGCGTACGGCAGACATGCAGAGACCAGACCCAAATCGTTCTTGGATACCAGGCCTTTTGGACGCAAGTGACGTTTACGCTTAGTAGCTTTTTTGGTCAGAATATGACGCAGGTTTGCGTGCTTACGCTTAAAACCACCGTTGGCGGTTTTTTTGAAGCGTTTAGCGGCGCCGCGTACTGTTTTGATCTTTGGCATTTTAAATTCCACTTCGCATTGTTATTAACATGAATCAGAAAGGCGAATCCAGCATGCGCGGTGCGAACACCGCGCAGCAGGATTACTTGGAAGCCTTACTGTTTCTTCTTAGGTGCGAGCACCATGATCATCTGACGACCTTCGATCTTCGTAGGGAAGGATTCGACAACGGCCAGTTCAGAATCTTCACACAGGTCTTTACGGACGCGGTTAAGCACTTCCATACCGATCTGTTGGTGCGCCATTTCACGCCCGCGGAACCGCAGGGTGATTTTGGCTTTATCGCCATCTTCCAGAAAGCGAATCAGGTTGCGTAGTTTGACCTGATAGTCGCCATCATCGGTACCAGGTCGGAATTTGATTTCCTTAACCTGAATAACTTTTTGTTTCTTTTTCTGCTCTTTGGTCGACTTGCTCTTCTCGTAGAGGAATTTGCCGTAATCCATGATTCGACAAACTGGCGGCTCGGCATTCGGACTGATTTCTACTAAATCGACGCCCGCTTCCTCAGCTTTTTCAAGAGCTTCATTCAGACTGACAATACCAATCTGCTCGCCATCGACGCCGGTGAGGCGAACTTCTTGCGCGCGAATCTCTTTGTTAATGCGATTAGGACGCGCCGGTTGAACTCGTTTTCCGCCTTTAATACTTTATTCCTCCAGTTGATGAAGACTTCTGCTGCGGATTTCCGCCAGCAGTTTGTCAACGACTTCGCTAACATCCATGCTTCCCAAGTCTTTGCCGCGGCGGGTACGAACAGCAACTTTGCCTGATTCGACCTCTTTATCGCCACAAACTAACATGTAAGGAACACGGCGCAGCGTGTGTTCGCGGATTTTAAAGCCAATCTTCTCATTTCTCAAGTCGGCTTTAACGCGAATGCCTGCATCTTGCAGTTTTTTAGTTAATTCTTCGACATACGGCGCTTGTGAATCAGTAATGTTCATGATCACAACTTGCACCGGCGCCATCCAGGTCGGGAAGAACCCGGCGTATTCTTCGGTCAGAATACCGATGAAGCGCTCCATGGAACCCAGGATAGCACGGTGAATCATTACCGGGACCTGACGGTCGTTGCTTTCTCCAATATAGGAGGCGTTCAAGCGACCAGGTAATGAAAAGTCGAGCTGCACGGTACCACACTGCCACGCACGATCCAAACAATCATGCAAGGTAAATTCAATCTTCGGACCGTAGAACGCACCTTCACCCGGCTGATATTCGAATTCAATCTTGTTTTCGGTCAGTGCTGCGGCCAGGTCATCTTCCGCCTTAGTCCACATTTCGTCAGTACCAATGCGCTTCTCAGGACGGGTGGACAGTTTCACCACAATCTTTTCGAAACCAAAAGTGCTGTACATGTCGTAAACCATGCGGATACAGCTGTTCACTTCGTCGCGAACCTGCTCTTCAGTACAGAAGATGTGGGCGTCGTCCTGAGTGAAACCACGAACACGCATCAGGCCGTGCAATGCACCAGACGGCTCGTTACGGTGGCAGCTGCCGAACTCGGCCATACGCAATGGCAAATCACGGTAGGATTTCAGACCCTGGTTGAAGATCTGAACATGCCCCGGGCAGTTCATCGGTTTGATGCAATATTCACGGTTTTCAGAAGAAGTAGTGAACATCGCTTCTTTGTAGTTTTCCCAGTGACCGGTTTTTTCCCACAGTACGCGATCCATCATGAACGGACCTTTGACTTCCTGATAGTCGTAAGACTTCAGTTTCATACGTACGAAGGCTTCCAGCTCACGGAAAATAGTCCAGCCATCGTTGTGCCAGAACACCATGCCCGGCGCTTCTTCCTGCATGTGATACAGGTCGAGTTGTTTACCGATTTTACGGTGATCGCGCTTGCCGGCTTCTTCCAGACGCTGAATGTAGGCATTCAGTTGCTTTTTATCTGCCCAGGCAGTGCCGTAGATACGTTGCAGCATTTTGTTATCGCTGTTGCCACGCCAGTATGCACCGGAAGTTTTCTGCAGTTTGAAATGGTGGCAGAAACGCATATTCGGTACGTGCGGACCACGGCACATATCCACGTATTCTTCATGATGATACAGGCCCGGACGATCGTCATGGCTGATGTTTTCATCCAGAATCGCGACTTTGTATTCTTCACCACGGCTTGCAAAGGTATCGCGCGCTTCCTGCCAGCTGACTTTCTTTTTAATAACGTCGTAATTCTTTTCAGCCAGTTCGTGCATACGCTTTTCAAGCAGTTCGATGTCTTCCTGAGTGAGCGTGCGATCTAAATCGACGTCATAATAGAAGCCATTATCGATAACCGGGCCGATAGCCATTTTGGTATCTGGCCACAATTGCTTGATGGCATGACCCAAAAGGTGCGCACAGGAGTGACGCAAAATTTCAAGACCGGCTTCGTCTTTAGCGGTGATGATCGCCAGTTGTGCGTCGGTTTCAATCAGATCGGTTGCATCAACCAGTTCGCCGTTAACGCGACCAGCGATACAGGCTTTCGCCAGACCAGGACCGATATCGAGAGCAACATCAAGAGGTGAAACGGGGCGATCAAAAACGCGCTGGCTTCCGTCAGGAAGAGTAATGACAGGCATGTTAATTCCTTAATCTACAGTGGTGCCCCACACGACAGAGCACATCTAGAAAAATATTTGAGTTTAATTTCATGTAGTTATTCACGCTATTCAGCTTTACTTTGCCAAATATAGGCACCCTGGAATACATCACGTAATTGTATCGGGATGCGACGTGAAAACAGACAGCGAGTTTACCACCCGTAAAGTGCGAATTTCCAGCAACCTGTGTTGCTTAAGATGGATATTTTTCGTGTAATCCCCTCCGGACACGCTAAGGTAAACACAAACGCTTTTCAAAAGGGAAATTTATGTCAGAAGTCAGCCTGTTATTTCAGGCCATCGGATTGGGTTTAGTGGTGATTCTTCCGCTGGCGAATCCGTTAACCACCGTTGCCCTCTTACTTGGGCTATCCGGAAACATGACAGCGCAGGAGCGAAATCAGCAGTCGCTGATGGCCTCGGTGTACGTTTTCATCATCATGATGGTCGCCTACTACGCCGGACAACTGGTGATGAATACCTTCGGGATTTCAATTCCCGGCTTGCGTATTGCGGGTGGCCTGATTGTCACATTTATCGGTTTCCGAATGCTTTTCCCTCAGCCACACGTTGAAGAGAAGGTGCTGATGGAAAACAAAACCGAGGAGATGAAACGGCAGGATTCACCGAATATCGCGTTTGTGCCGCTGGCGATGCCAAGCACCGCGGGCCCGGGTACTATTGCGATGATTATCAGCAGCGCATCAACCATCAGGGAAGGTTCAGATTTTCCTCACTGGGTAATTTTAGTCGCGCCGGTGCTGATTTTCTTTCTGGTCAGCCTGATTTTATGGCTCACATTGCGCAGTGCGGGCGGAATTATGCGTCTGGTTGGGAAAAGCGGGATTGAAGCAATTTCACGGCTGATGGGATTCTTACTGGTCTGTATGGGCGTGCAGTTTGTGATTAACGGCGTGACTGAAATTATTTCTCATTTTCCGCCAGCAGCCTGATTCGCTACTGGCGGAAAACGAAATTTAACGCATCGCCAGATAGGCGCTGTTCACTTTCCACAGATAACGCGGAGCCTGTGGCGCCGGATGTTTCTGCTGCACATGCTGATAAAACTCTTGCGGGGACATCTGATTAATTTTCGCAATTGCGTATGTTTTATCTTTCGCGAAAGTTCTCAGTAAAGCCCCTGCCCCGTTAACGTAGGCCACCGTCGTTGCATAACGACGGGTTTCCGGGTTACTGATCCCCGCCAGTTGCTGCTGGAGAATACTCAGATACGCCGTGCCCAAGTCGATATTCATTGCAGGGTCTTTCAGTTCATGAGCGCTGGGCTGCCCGTAACGTCCTTTCATCCGGTAGGCATCGCGTCCTGCCGTTGAGGCCTTTAGCTGCATTAACCCAATCGCATTCGATTTACTGACAACGGTTGGGTTATATCCAGATTCAACCTGAATGATTGCTTTAACAAGTGTTTCGTCGACGCCGTAAGTATTTGCCGCCTGATGAATAACATCACCATAAGGCCCCGGATGCATTAATGAAGTTTCGCTTTGTATGGGTGGCGATGGATTCAAAAAATGCGTGGTTTTAACCGGTGTTTCTTTAGCGCAACCCGCCAGTAAAAGCGCGGCCATCAAATAAAGAATTTTTGGTTTCACGTTTTCTCTCTCGCGACTGGGACGAGGGCTAGCATATACATCTTCTTCCCACACCTGAATATATTTTTAGTCTATTATTATTATTGTTTTGTTAAACAAGGGGGTTAGACACATGTCGATAAGACAATTCTGCATATAAAACCTCTTTAACGTCACATATTCTGAAATTAACAGATTCATTGATTACACTCTCAGTTCAGCCACGTCGCAATTCGCATAAATTAACAGCATCATCTGATTCAGCCGTGCGCGGGATCGGGTTTTTGAACCACAAAAAACGCTAACTTAATGAATTATCGGGCCAGTCAGAAGGGGTGATACCATGTGGCAAGCCGTCAATCGTTTGTTGAGTGAACACCTGGGCAGTGCTGAAATCCGCGAACGTGTTGAACTGCCGGGAGGAGAAATTCACCCGGCCTGGCGGTTGAGCTACGGTGACAGGGATGTATTCGTGAAGTGCAATGCGCGCGAAATGCTCCCTATTTTCGCGGCTGAAGCCGATCAGCTCGCCCTGCTTGCCCGTAGTCAGACGGTTCGCGTGCCTGAGGTTTATGGTGTTGGCAGCGATCGTGACTACAGTTTCCTGCTGCTGGAATATATCCCGCAAAAGCCTCTGGATGCCCATAACGCCTACATTTTAGGGCAGCAACTTGCCGCGTTACATCAGTGGAGCGAGCAACTGCAATTCGGTCTTGATTTCGATAATGAGCTGGCGACCCTGCCGCAACCCAACAGCTGGCAGCGGCGCTGGGCGACATTCTTTGCCGAACAGCGTATCGGCTGGCAGTTGCAACTGGCGGCGGAAAAAGGAATGACGTTCGGCAATATCGAAGATATCACTGCAATGGTTCATGCCCGCTTACAGAACCACCAGCCTCAGCCTTCTTTACTCCACGGCGATTTATGGCCGCACAACTGTGGCCTTTCCGAACACGGCCCGGTCATTTTCGATCCCGCCTGTTACTGGGGCGACAGGGAATGCGATCTGGCGATGCTTCCGCTGTATCCTAATGTTCCGCCACAATTATATGACGGTTATCAGAGCAAAACGCCGCTTCCGGATGACTTCATTTCCAGGCAACCCATCTACCAGTTATATTACCTGCTAAATCGCAGTAATTTATTCGGAGGGCAGCATCTCGTCGTTGCCCAGCGCGCTATCGAAAGACTTCTCCACGACGACATTAATTAGCCTGGTAAATGTTTTTATGTATAAACAAATAAGGCCTGAATAATGAAAATATTCAGGCCTTATTTATGAGAAAGATAAGTCAGATGTTACAAAAAGTAATGTCAGATCAACCTGCAATTAAACCTAATAATTTCAAAACGAAATAGGCAACGACTGCAATAACGATGGGCAAGATATAGAGCGGGAAATACTGCACCAGGATTGTATGTCTCGGGATGACAATCCGTTCTTCAATTTGTGGTCGTGTACGCCCTTCCGCGCCTTTCGCCTGTTCGAGGATCAGCTGATCCTGAATGCCTTCACGGATATGTTTCACCTGACGGGACATTCTTGCGCCGGATGCCTGTAACGCCAGACCGACAAAAATCAGCCAGTAGATAATAAAGAACACGATGTTGGCGGTGGTCACGCCCTGCCCCAGAGCGGGAACGGGGGAGTTGTACCAGAAAACGTTAAGAAACGAGGTGTTGAACTTCACCATATCAACCATCACGTGGACGAAATCCAGCATAACGGCATTGATGCCCTGCTCAGTTTTAGTGTGTTCGTTAATAAAATTAAGCAATGAAATCAGTGTTGAAAGCAGCGCAGGGATAAAAATAATCCATCCTGCAATCCGTTTAATCACTGCCACGCGTCCGGCTTGTTGGTACGTCATGAATTCCCCTTGTTAGGACACCTAAAGCAACACGTAAGTTTACCCACAGAAAGTATTTTGCGCCCAATGTTTTAATCAGTTACTGGCGATGCCTGCCTGAAACAGCGCTTATGACGGTTTTCCTGACCGTTCCTCTATCGGATTTCACCCTCAGAACCGGCGGTGTTAGAGTAAAGCGTCAATTCACTTTTACGGAGTCCGCTTTCATGACTTATGTTCGCCCTGTTAATGCAGCAATTTTCGATATGGATGGTCTGTTAATTGATTCTGAACCACTTTGGGTTCAGGCAGAACTGGACGTTTTCGGTAGCCTGGGCGTCGATATTACCCAGCGACATTTACTGCCGGATACGCTGGGGTTGCGCGTCGATCAGGTGGTCAGAATGTGGTATCAAACGCTGCCATGGCAGGGGCCGACGCAGGACGAAGTGTCTAAAATGATCATCGCGCGCACCATTGAACTGGTGGAACAAACGCGCCCTTTGCTGCCGGGCGTGAACCAGGCACTTGAGCTGTGTCGTGACAGCGGGCTGAAGATTGGCCTCGCGTCAGCTTCTCCTTTATTTATGCTCAGGGCGGTTCTTGAGATGTTCAACCTGCAATCCTATTTTCAGGTGATCACTTCGGCAGAAAACCTGCCTTACAGTAAACCGCACCCCGAAGTTTATCTGCTCGCCGCCGGAGAATTGCAAGTTGATCCTCTTAACTGCGTCACGCTCGAAGATTCCTTCAACGGGATGATTGCCACGAAAGCCGCACGCATGCGCTCGATTGTTGTTCCCGCCAGTGAGTATCGCGAAGATCCGCGTTGGGCGCTGGCCGACACCAGGCTCGCGACCCTTGAAGCTTTAGTGCCTGCACATATCCTCTGAGACGTCTTCCCTGGTAAGCCGGCGCAAAGCAACCCGCTTCTGCGCCGTTCCCTGCTTCAGCCTGACTTCGCATTTTCCCTGCCACATTTCCCCGAACAGCGTTTAATTTCGCGAACCTTGAACTGCCTCATAAAATAAATAAAACGTTATTTCATTTTTATTGAATTAACATGCCAATGAACCTATGCTGCGTTTAACAAGGACGAGCCGGGAGCTCTCCTGCTTCTGTACGCTGTCACTGCCACGCAACGGTCAGACTCGCCCGGCACGTCCTCCTTTATTGCAATCCTATGAGAGGCACCGACATGCAAGTTCGTCAAAGCATTCACAGCGACCACGCCAAAACGCTGGATACCGCAGAATTACGCCGCGAATTCCTCATTGAGAAAATCTTCGAGAAAAACGCCTACACCATGACCTACAGCCATATCGACCGCATTATCGTCGGCGGCGTGATGCCAGTAGAAAAGTCAGTTTCTGTAGGCGACGAAGTTGGTAAACAACTCGGCGTGAGCTATTTCCTCGAACGCCGCGAGCTGGGCGTGATCAACATCGGTGGGCCGGGGCTCATTGTGGTTGACGGAACAACTTATGAGATTGGTCATGAAGAAGCGTTGTACGTCGGCAAAGGCGCGAAGCACGTTGAATTCAGCAGCGTTGATGCCGTAAAACCCGCCAAGTTCTACTACAACAGCGCCCCTGCGCACACGACGTTCCCCAACAAAAAAATCACGCTCGCCGAAGCGTCTCCTCAAACTATTGGCGATGCGGCCACCAGCAATCGCCGCACAATCAATAAATTTATCGTCCCTGACGTTTTAGAAACCTGCCAGCTGACGATGGGATTGACGAAACTCGAAGAAGGCAGCCTGTGGAACACCATGCCTTGCCATACCCACGAGCGCCGAATGGAAGTGTATTTCTACTTCAATATGGAAGAAGAAACCGCCGTGTTTCACATGATGGGGCAGCCACAGGAAACGCGTCATTTACTCGTTCATAACGAACAGGCCGTCATTTCGCCGAGCTGGTCAATTCATTCCGGTGTAGGCACGAAAAACTATACCTTCATCTGGGGAATGGTCGGCGAAAACCAGGTATTTGACGACATGGATCACGTCAAAGTCAGCGAACTGCGTTAACCCTTGTGCTCTGCTGCACGGCGGCGGAGCAAATCATCCTTTAATGGCGAACGTGCCGTGCAAAAGAGACTTTAAATATGATCCTCAATGCATTTGAGTTAAGCGGCAAAGTCGCAATCGTGACCGGTTGTAACACCGGGCTGGGCCAGGGTATGGCGCTGGGGCTGGCACAAGCCGGTTGCGATATCGTAGGTATTAACGTTTCGGCGCCAAACGAAACAGCCGAAAAAATCACGGCGACCGGCCGCCGTTTCCTCGATCTTCGCGCTGACCTGAGCAGCATTACGGGCATTCCCGAACTCATCGAAAAAGCGGTCAGCGAGCTTGGTCATATCGATATTCTGGTGAACAACGCCGGTATCATTCGCCGGGAAGATGCTATCGAGTTCAGCGAGAAGAACTGGGACGACGTGATGAACGTGAACAGCAAGACGCTATTCTTCATGTCTCAGGCTGTGGCTAAACAGTTCATTAAACAGGGTACCGGCGGCAAGATTATTAACATTGCTTCCATGCTTTCCTATCAGGGCGGCATTCGCGTTCCTTCTTATACGGCATCAAAAAGTGCCGTCATGGGCATCACCCGGCTGATGGCGAATGAATGGGCGAAACACAACGTCAATGTTAACGCCATTGCACCGGGCTATATGGCTACCAACAACACTGAACAACTTCGTGCAGATGAAGATCGCAGCAAAGAAATTCTTGATCGCATCCCCGCTGGACGCTGGGGTTCGCCTGAAGATGTCATGGGCCCCGTGGTTTTTCTGGCGTCGAAAGCCTCGGATTACGTTAACGGTTATACAATTGCCGTTGATGGCGGATGGCTGGCGCGATAATAGCCCAATAAGTGACAGCAAAAAGGCGTATTTTTTATACGCCTTTTTCTTTTTTATCATATCGTTGACAATTAGTTACAGGGTGTCCCTTCCAAGATTGTGACAGTTTCACTTATACTGGATAAAATAACAGTTATCCAGTTCGGACGCGTCATGACGGCGGAAGGCCATCTCATTTTTTCAATTGCCTGTGCAGTATTTGCGAAAAAGGCACAGCTTTCTCCGGAACTGGCGCACGGTGACTGGTGGCATATTATTCCGGGGTCACTGCTGACGTGCCTGCTGCCCGACATTGACCACCCAAAATCCCTGATTGGCCAGCGCCTGAAATGGATTTCCGCTCCGATCGCGCGGGCTTTCGGGCACCGCGGATTTACGCACAGCCTGCTTGCCGTCGCCGGAGGAATTTTTCTTCTGCGCACCCATTTCCCTCACGACTGGGTGATACCCATCGATGCCTTTCACGCCATGATTATCGGCTATCTGAGCCATATTCTGGCTGATATGCTGACGCCTGCCGGTGTTCCTTTATTGTGGCCCTGCCGCTGGCGTTTCCGTCTGCCCATCATTAACAGCCAAAAAGGCAATCAGCTGGAGCGAACATTGTGCCTGATGCTGGTCGGGCTCACCCTTTTCTGGCCGGACTGGACGCCCATTATTGGTGCAATTAATCCCGATATTTTTAACCATATTCTAAAACTCTTCATCTGAGCAGCACAAAAACCCGGCTATCTGGCGTAATTTAATACGAATAGAGCAGAAAAGTTATAACGCATTCCTTTTGGATATAAATGATCGGGCACCCAACTGATATTCTTCACCCCAATGCTATGGGATGGTGCAATCCCTTCCGGGAACACCCGTTTTAAAAAATTATAAGTTTGGAGTCTGGTATGAATTTTCCGCTCGTGATTAACGTAGTGGTTTTCGTTGCCCTCCTTTTGCTGCTGGCGCAAACCCGTCATAAGCAATGGAGTCTGGCAAAAAAAGTTTTAGCAGGTCTGGCACTCGGTGTGGTATTCGGTCTGGCACTGCAACTGATTTATGGTTCCGACGATCCGGTTCTTAAAACGTCAATTACCTGGTTCAATATTGTCGGCAACGGCTACGTTCAGCTGCTGCAAATGATTGTGATGCCGCTGGTCTTCGTGTCAATTCTGAGCGCAGTGGCGAAATTACATAATGCCTCTTCGCTGGGTAAAATCAGCTTCCTGACTATCGGCACTCTGCTGCTGACAACGCTTATCGCCTCTCTGGTGGGGATTTTCGTTACCGGTCTGTTCGGCCTGACTGCAGACGGCCTGGTACAGGGGACGCAGGAAACCGCGCGCCTAACCGCTATCCAGTCCAACTATGTGGGCAAAGTCGCTGACCTGAGCGTTCCTCAGCTGATTCTTTCCTTTATTCCTAAAAACCCGTTTGCCGATCTGACCGGTGCAAGTCCGACGTCCATCATCAGCGTGGTGATTTTCGCGGCCTTCGTTGGCGTTGCGGCACTTCAGCTGGTTAAAGATGATGCAGAGAAAGGCCCGCGCGTTCTGGCATTCATCGATACCCTGCAAGCCTGGGTGATGAAACTGGTTCGTCTGGTCATGAAACTGACCCCGTACGGTGTTCTGGCACTGATGACCAAAGTGGTTGCCGGTTCTAACATTCAGGACATCATCAAACTGGGCAGCTTCGTGGTGGCGTCTTACCTCGGTCTGGCCATCATGTTCGTGATTCACGCTGTGCTGTTGTCTTTCACCGGCGTTAACCCGGCGAAATTCTTCCGTAAAGTCTGGCCGGTGCTGACCTTCGCGTTCACCAGCCGTTCCAGCGCCGCCACTATCCCGCTGAGCGTTGAAGCACAAACTCGTCGTCTGGGGATCCCTGAATCGATTGCCAGCTTCGCAGCATCCTTTGGCGCCACTATCGGCCAGAATGGCTGTGCCGGTTTGTATCCGACAATGCTGGCCGTCATGGTTGCGCCAACCGTGGGCATCAACCCGTTTGATCCGGTCTGGATTGCCACGCTGGTCGGGATTGTCACCCTGAGCTCCGCCGGTGTTGCCGGTGTGGGCGGCGGCGCGACTTTCGCAGCACTTATCGTGTTACCGGCGATGGGCCTGCCGGTTACCCTGGTTGCGTTGCTGATCTCCGTCGAACCGCTGATTGATATGGGCCGTACTGCCCTGAACGTAAGTGGTTCTATGACCGCCGGGACAATTACCAGCCAGCTGTTAAAACAGACAGACAAAGCGGTGATGGATTCTGAAGAAACCGCTGAACTGGCTCATCGCTGATCCCGGTTCGCTGAAAAATAAATATCCTCCGGCATAGCCGGAGGTTTTTCATATGCGCCTATAAGGCTCTGTTACCAGCCGCGCCCTAACAGGCGCATCGCGATCTGACATTTGCATCTATGGATTACTTACTGCCCGTAAACGGGCTGCCCGGATATGGGATCGAGAGCTGCTCACCCATTTTATCCTCTTCCAGTTGGTGCTTTATGTATTCCTGTATCCTGGC
>NZ_JAHTMS010000028.1:0-6987 GCF_019200965.1 Rahnella sp. PD12R
CTCTAAGACTTGATATTTTTTGCCACCGAGGTGGCTGATATCGTCTTGTGAGTGCCCACACAGATTGTCTGATAAATTGTTAAAGAGCAGTGAGTTACGCGCTTTCGCTTGCTAACTCGAGGTGGCGTATATTACGCTTTCCTCATTCAGTGTCAACCGTTTATTTCATCCGGTTGCCGCTGTTTTTAATCTTTCCGACCCGGTGACTTCGTGATGTTGTTCACGTTGTTCCCTGTCGATGGAGCGGCATTATAGGGAGTTGGATTTTAATGGCAAGCGAATAAATACAGTTTTATTTCGTTTGCCGTTTTTTTATCCAAAGAACCTTATTTCTGCCCTTTTGCTATAAAGGAAGGCAAAGCAGCAAGGCTTTCCAATACGGCATCTGCTGCAGTTTCACTTTCTGGAGTTACCGGCTTGCCTGTGCGAACTAAAATCTTAGTCCCCACGCCTGCCGCTGCCGCTGCCTGCATATCTTCCAGCTTATCGCCCACCATATAAGAAGAAGCCATATCAATATTGAGCTCCTCTTTAGCCGTCATAAACATACCTGGCAGAGGCTTACGGCAATCGCAAACCTGAGTAAACTCTTTAACAGTACCTTCGGGATGATGCGGGCAGAAGTAGATGCCGTCGAGATCGACACCTCTGTCGGCAAGCGACCAGTCCATCCACTCCGTCAGCGTCATAAACTGATCTTCGGTAAACTTGCCGCGCGCGATACCGGACTGATTGGTCACTAATACCAATAAGAAGCCCATCTCTTTGAGTTTTAGGCAGGCATCAATAACGCCATCGATAAACTGGAAATCATCGATTTCATGTACATAGCCGTGGTCGACATTCAAAGTGCCATCACGGTCAAGAAAGATTGCTGAAACTGGTTGTGCCACGAATTTGCTCCTGATGGCGGGTTAACGGCGTCAGTATCGCATGTTTTCACTGTTCGTGAGAACGCTAACCTGGTTGACTTAGACGTCTAGACGCCTTAGCATCCACGACATGCTTCGGGAAAGTGCTCCCGCAGAGTTAATTTCACCACGTCACGGCAAAAAGACAGAATAAAAAATAATATGATTAAACTTTCAAACATCACCAAGGTTTTCCAGCAGGGTTCGCGCCAGATAGTCGCGCTCTCTGACGTGAGTCTTCACGTCCCTGCCGGGCAAATTTATGGCGTAATCGGCTCATCTGGCGCGGGGAAAAGTACATTAATCCGCTGCGTCAATTTGCTGGAACGTCCGACCAAAGGCCAGGTACTGGTTGATGGTCAGGATCTGATGTCCTTCTCCGAGAAAGCGCTGACCCGCGCCCGTCGCCAGATTGGTATGATTTTTCAGCACTTTAATTT
Source organism: Rahnella sp. PD12R (assembly GCF_019200965.1). Lineage (NCBI taxonomy): Bacteria > Pseudomonadati > Pseudomonadota > Gammaproteobacteria > Enterobacterales > Yersiniaceae > Rahnella > Rahnella sp. PD12R. Next base: position 1,352 of record NZ_JAHTMS010000028.1, read on the forward strand.
GCTGTCGTCACGTACTGTCTTTGGCAATGTGGCACTGCCGCTGGAGCTGGATAACCTCTCTTCTGCTGAAATCAAAAAACGTGTTTCAGAGCTGCTGAGTCTTGTAGGCCTGGAAGATAAACATGATGCTTATCCGGCCAATCTTTCCGGCGGTCAAAAACAGCGTGTGGCGATTGCACGCGCTCTGGCCAGCAATCCTAAAGTCTTGTTGTGTGATGAAGCGACCAGTGCTCTTGACCCGGCTACAACCCGCGCAATTCTTGAATTGCTGAAAGATATCAACCGTCGCCTTGGATTAACTATTTTGTTAATCACCCACGAGATGGATGTCGTTAAGCGCATTTGCGATCAGGTTGCGGTGATCAGCGATGGCAAATTAATCGAGCAGGATAAAGTGAGTGAGATGTTCTCACACCCTAAAACCCCGCTGGCACAGCAGTTTATTCAGTCTACGCTGCACCTGGATGTCCCGGAAGATTACGCCGTACGTCTGGTTCCTGAACCTGAAGCCGGTCGGGTACCTTTATTACGTCTGGAATTCACCGGTCAGTCCGTTGATGCGCCGCTGCTTTCAGAGGCCGTGCGCCGTTTCGACGTAAACAACAATATTATCAGTGCTCAGATGGATTATGCCGGCGGCGTGAAGTTCGGGATTATGCTGACAGAAATGCACGGTGCAGAAGAAAGCACTCAGGCAGCCATTCAGTTCCTGCATGAAAATCAGGTAAAAGTAGAGGTACTCGGTTATGTCTGAGCCAATGATGTGGTTAATGGGTCGGGGGATTTGGGAAACTGTCATCATGACACTGACCTCTGGCTTCTTCGGTTTCGTTTTGGGCCTACCTTTTGGCGTGCTGCTTTACGTCACCCGTCCGGGCCAGATTGCTGAGAACAAAAACGTCTATCGCGTGATGTCTGCGCTGGTTAACATTTTCCGTTCTATACCTTTTATTATCCTGCTGGTCTGGATGATCCCGTTCACACGTCTGATTGTCGGGACTTCTATCGGTTTGCAGGCGGCAATTGTCCCCCTGACCGTTGGCGCGGCGCCATTTATCGCACGTATGGTGGAGAATGCGTTGCTGGAAATCCCAAGCGGTCTGGTTGAAGCTTCGCGTGCCATGGGCGCCACACCGATGCAAATCATCCGTAAAATCTTGTTGCCGGAAGCCTTGCCGGGTCTGGTCAACGCAGCCACTATCACGCTGATCACTCTGGTGGGTTATTCCGCTATGGGCGGTGCTGTCGGTGCCGGTGGATTAGGGCAAATAGGTTATCAGTACGGTTACATTGGTTATGACGCAACTGTAATGAATACGGTATTAGTCCTGTTAGTCGTTTTGGTGTATTTAATTCAGTTTTGCGGCGACCGCATCGTAAAAGCAGTCACGCATAAATAATGAAACAACAGCTGTAATAGCTAACCCTGCGAATAATTTTTATCCGCTTATTGAGGAAAGGACATGTCTAATAAATTTAAATCCATTGCAGTTGTCGGCGCACTTCTGGGAACGCTGGCTTTAGTTGGTTGCGGGCCGAAAGAACAGGATCCTAACCATATTAAAGTGGGTGTGATTGTCGGTTCTGAACAGCAGGTTGCGGAAGTTGCACAGAAAGTCGCTAAAGAAAAATACGGTCTTGACGTAGAGCTGGTGACTTTCAACGACTACGTTCTGCCAAACGAAGCGCTGAGCAAAGGCGATATCGATGTTAACGCCTTCCAGCATAAACCATACCTCGATCAGCAGATTAAAGATCGTGGTTATAAACTGGTTCCGGTCGGCAACACTTTCGTCTACCCAATCGCCGGTTACTCTAAAAAAATCAAATCTATCGATGAGCTGAAAGATGGCGATCAGGTTGCATTGCCAAACGACCCGACTAACCTGGGCCGTTCATTACTGCTGCTGCAAAAACAAGGTTTGATCAAACTGAAAGACGGTGTTGGCCTGCTGCCGACTGTTCTGGATGTCACTGAGAACCCTAAAAACCTGAAGCTGGTTGAACTGGAAGCGCCACAACTGCCACGTTCACTGGATGATGCAAAAATCGCACTGGCTGTAATCAACACAACTTACGCCAGCCAGATCAACCTGACGCCAGAAAAAGATGGCATCTTCGTTGAAGATAAAGAATCTCCATACGTTAACCTGATCGTTGCGCGTGAAGACAATAAAGACGCTGAAAACGTGAAGAAATTCGTTCAGGCTTATCAGTCTGATGAAGTTAACGCGGCTGCCAACAAGATCTTCAACGGCGGCGCGGTGAAAGGCTGGTAATTCGCGAATGTCAGGAACTCAGTATTTATCCTGATAATTACTCTCGTAAATATTCCTTTCACAAATAAATTCAAGGCGGGCTTATGCCCGCCTTGTTATTTCCTCAATACCTTGGTTCAATAACGCCACATTCTTTCCTGTAAACATATTAAAAAAGCAGAGGACATACCATGCGTGCTTTACCTCTCTGTTTGTCGGCACTTTTGCTGGCGGGTTGTTCCCTGACTCAACACACACAGCCAACAACCACTGCACCTGTTGTTAAAGAAGAGCCAAAACCTGTCAAACCAAAACCGGCTCCGGTTCGCCCTGCCCCCGTCAAACTGTATAAAGATGCTGAAGCTCTGGTCGGAACACCTTTCCGCGACCTGGGTGAAGTTTCTGGCGAGTCTTGCCAGAGCGATCAAAACGATACGCCACCAAGCCTTGCGGCTGCGCGTAAAAGAATGCTGACCCGCGCCTCTTATATGAAAGCAAATGCGGTGCTGTTGCATCAGTGCGAGATCGTCGGCGGCGTCCCCGGATGCTACCAGCAGGCAATTTGTCAGGGTTCGGCCCTGAATGTCACCTTTAAATGACCTCATTTTCTTTTGAGCAAATAGGGACCATTCATTCTCCTTACAAAGAGAAGTTTGCTGTTCCGCGCCAGCCGGGGTTAGTTCAGGATGGTGACGGCGAATTACATCTTCATGCGCCTTATAACCAGCCCGAGGCCGTACGCGGGCTGGAAGATTTCAGCCATTTATGGGTGATGTTCATCTTTCATCAGACAATGGACGGGGGATGGCGCCCGACGGTGCGTCCGCCGCGCCTTGGTGGAAATATCCGTACCGGCGTGTTTGCCACACGTTCAACCTTTCGCCCCAATCCGCTGGGCATGTCGCTGGTTGAACTGAAAGGCATTCGCTGTCAGGGGCAGAGTGTGATTCTGCAACTCGGCAGTCTCGACCTCGTCGATGGCACCCCCGTTGTTGATATCAAACCTTATCTGCCGTTTGCAGAAAGCCATTCTGAAGCCCGTGCGGGTTTTGCCCAACATGCACCGCAAGCTGATATGCCCGTGGAATTTCTCCCTCAGGCAGAATCTCAACTGGCAAAAAATGCAGGAAAATATCCGCATCTGCGCCGCTTTATTACACAGGTATTAGGGCAGGATCCGCGTCCTGCTTACCGCAAAGGTGAATCTGCTGAACGGGATTACGCCGTTCGCCTGCTGGAATTTAATGTCCGCTGGCGGGTTGTGGGTTCCCTGAATCAGGTAATGTCCCTCGACGAAGACTAAATTTCCTCTGCGTCTCTTTTGGCAACACCAACTCGCTGGTAAACTAAGCCACTTTTCACGTTTTGGCTGCCACTGGCAGCCCGATTGCAATTTGCAGTGCTAACGGAACCAACACATCATGCGTACTACTCAATATCTGCTCTCTACACTGAAAGAGACGCCAGCCGACGCAGAAGTCATCAGCCACCAGCTGATGCTTCGCGCTGGTATGATTCGCAAACTGGCCTCCGGCCTGTACACCTGGCTGCCGACAGGCTTACGTGTTCTCAAAAAAGTTGAAAACATCGTACGCGAAGAAATGAACAACGCGAACGCCATTGAAGTGTCTATGCCGGTAGTTCAGCCCGCAGATTTGTGGCAGGAGAGCGGACGTTGGGAACAATACGGCCCGGAACTGCTGCGTTTCGTTGACCGTGGCGATCGTCCGTTCGTACTGGGTCCAACCCACGAAGAAGTCATTACGGATCTGATCCGCAACGAAGTCAGCTCTTACAAGCAACTGCCGCTGAATTTCTTCCAGATCCAGACCAAATTCCGTGATGAAGTTCGCCCGCGTTTTGGTGTGATGCGTTCTCGTGAATTCCTGATGAAAGATGCCTACTCGTTCCACACGACGCAGGAATCCCTTCAGGAAACTTACGACGCGATGTATGCGGCTTACAGCCAAATCTTCAACCGCATGGGCCTGGATTTCCGTGCTGTGCTGGCTGATACCGGTTCTATCGGTGGCAGCGCGTCCCATGAATTCCAGGTACTGGCACAAAGCGGCGAAGATGACGTGGTGTTCTCTGACTCTTCAGATTTCGCTGCCAATATCGAATTTGCAGAAGCGCTGGCTCCGGCTGCACCGCGTGCCGCCGCTACGCAGGAAATGCGTGTGGTGGAAACACCCGATGCGAAAACCATCGCTGAACTGACAGAACAGTTCCAGGTTCCGGTTGAGAAAACCGTGAAAACCCTGATGGTACATGCGACGGCTGAAAGTGGTCATAAACTGGTTGCTCTGCTGGTTCGTGGTGATCATGAACTGAACGAAATCAAAGCTGAAAAACTGCCGCAAGTTGCTGCTCCGCTGACTTTCGCAACTGAAGCTGAAATCCGTGAAATCGTTGCAGCAGGCCCGGGTTCACTCGGCCCGGTTAATCTGCCAATGCCAGTTGTTGCTGACCGCACCGTTGCCGCGATGAGCGATTTCAGCGCTGGCGCAAACATCGACGGTAAGCATTACTTTGGCATTAACTGGGATCGCGATGTTGCGCTGCCAGAAGTGGCAGATATCCGTAACGTAGTTGCCGGCGATCCAAGCCCGGACGGTCAGGGTTCTCTGGTCATCAAACGCGGTATCGAAGTTGGCCACATCTTCCAGCTGGGTACTAAATACTCAGAAGCAATGAATGCGACAGTTCAGGGTGAAGATGGCCGTAATCAGGTCATGACCATGGGCTGCTACGGCATTGGGGTGACCCGCGTGGTCGCTGCGGCTATCGAACAGAACCACGATGACCGTGGAATTATCTGGCCGGACGCTATTGCCCCGTTCCAGGTTGCGATTCTGCCAATGAACATGCACAAATCTTTCCGCGTGAAAGATGCGGCGGAAGCGTTGTACAAAGAACTGCGTTCACACGGTATCGATGTGATCCTCGACGATCGTAAAGAGCGTCCGGGCGTCATGTTTGCAGACATGGAACTGATCGGTGTTCCACACCACGTGGTGATTGGCGATCGTAATCTGGACGCCGAAGAGCTGGAATATAAAAACCGCCGCAGCGGTGAAAAACAAATGATCAAGCAAGGCGATATTGTTGAATATCTGCTGAGCCAGATCCCGCGTTAATATTTTAGCGACAAACGTTAGCCCATAAAAATGCCCGCATCGCGCGGGCATTTTTGTTGTGCACAGAAAACCCCCAGCTAGGCTGGGGGTTCAGTAAAGCTTTCAGCTTTGAGCCAGTTATAAAAACCCCTTTTGATTTGTTAAAACAGTTTGCGGTCTGGCAACTGCAAAGGTTCAACAAGAAATCAAAAGGGGGTCCCAATGAGGGACGAAAAGAGCTTAGCGCACACGCGATGGA